>CALFBG010000247.1 GCA_937951685.1 uncultured Saprospiraceae bacterium
GCAAATCGTTCTCAACACAATTTTTAACTAAAGGATGGTAAACCCCAACTAGCTCTAGCTCTTTTTGCGGTGTGGTAAAAATAGGTTGGCTATAAAATGGCAACTCCGAACGCAAGCGATTGATTGAAAGTAGCAGGTCAATTTTTCCAATAAAATCAAACAAAGATTTAATTGCCGGTCGAGCCACTTGAATATCATCGACGACCGTATGAAAAGTACTAATTTCCGTTAGTGTGATAATTTTGAACAACTCGAAAATATACCAGATGAGCGAAGTGATTTCATTACCCTGCAAGTTTTCCGTTTTGAGTAATAACACTTTTCCTGTCAGTTTTTCAATTTGATGAATCTGCTTGGTAAGCGTTGCTTCAATATCTTTTCCTGATTGCGTATACACTAAGAGTTGCTTCGCCGTTTTGGTTAGTCGTACCAGCCGCGCAAAGATCGCTGCGAAATTACCAATTCGCATTTTGTGCCAATAATGCAGAAAAAGATTAATCGCAAAAATCACGAGTAACAACAATAAAAAACTGGGATAAAAGAAACTCGCAAAAATGCTGAGGAAGGTAATCATTTGCAACACCCGAATGACACTGAAAAAATTAAGTCGTGGTGGCAAATCGCCAAAAATTAAAAAGGGAAAATAATAATCATTGCTCGTCGACAGTTGTGACAAAATCTTTTGCAGGGCAAGCGTACGTTTTTCCTCTTGAGCGTAAAAGTTCAATTCATTTTCCAGGGCAGTAGCTTCCGCTTCACTCGTTTCCAGTCGCCGTAATCGATCATATAAATATTGCTGTCCAACGGCAGAAATCGTTCGATCAATCGACGCAAAGAAATCATGGAAATCTAAATCCTCCACCGAGCGGTCACTCAAAGTATATTGCGTAGCTTCCATGTCATTCAACGAAAAATATTCTTGAATGACGGCAAAGTTAAAACTATCTTTTGGCTTAGCCTTGATCGTTTCTGGCTCCATCGTTTTAGTTCTTTTCCGCAAACACCTTGAATCTTAACGCAGCTTTTTCCTTAAAAATGACGCCAACCCTGCGCTTTGATGGCGTGCACATTACCACCTTTGGTGTGCAAGTTAATTCCATCCGCTGCGGGAACCATTTCACCCATGATATAAATGTCTGGTAGGTATTTTATTTTTTCGATTTGATCTGGCGCAATGGTAAATAACAATTCGTAATCTTCACCACCACTCAAGGCGCAAGTAATCGGATCTAGTTTAAAATTGATCGCTTGTAATTCTGTGTCCGGATGTAAGGGTACGCCACTTTCTTCGACGAATGCGCCCACTTTCGATTGCTTACAAAGATGAAAAACCTCCGAAGCTAAACCATCTGAAATATCAATCATCGCCGTTGGCACCAACTCCGATTTCGCGAACAACTCAATCATATCAACTCGCGCTTCCGGTTTCAACTGTCGCCCCACCAAATAATTTTGTCCTTCCAAGTCTGGTTGTACCCCAGGATTAGACAAATAAATTTGCTTCTCTCTTTCGAGCAATTGTAAGCCAAGGTAAGCCGCTCCTAAATTTCCCGTAACACATAGTAAATCACCTACACTTGCGGTACTTCGATACGTGGTAGTTTCTTTTTTCCCTTGTCCAATCGCCGTCACACTAATCACGAGTCCTTTCGGAGAAGAAGTCGTATCTCCACCAACGAGATCTACTTTATAATATTTACAAGCGGCTTCTATACCTGCGTATAATTCTTCCAACGCTTCTACCGAAAACCGATTCGAAATCGCGATCGAAACCGTAATTTGTTCAGGAATACCATTCATCGCATAAATATCCGAGAGATTAACGACGACGGCTTTATAGCCTAAATGCTTCAATGGCATATACATCAAATCAAAATGAATCCCTTCTACCAAAAAATCAGTAGAAACCAATTTGACACCGTCTTTCGTTTCAATCACCGCCGCATCGTCACCTACGCCCTTCAGCGTAGAAGCATTCCGATTGACAAAATTCTTGGTGAGATGATCAATCACTCCAAACTCTCCTAACTCATTAACGTCGGTTCTTTTTCCAAAATCGTTTACCATGATATTCTAATTTTGATACTTTGACAAATGCTATCATCTAAAGCAACTGCTTATTTTTATTTGGGTAAATCCGCTGCAAAGGCATCCCAGATTACTTCTTGGGGTGGCGGTGTTTGTAAAATGACTTTTTCTTTGGTTACGGGATGCTTGAAACTTAAAGAGAACGCGTGAAGGTGGATCGATCGATCTTTGTTCCCTCGGCGAAATCCATATTTCACATCTCCTTTGATGGGACAATTAATCGCTGCTAATTGTGCGCGGATTTGGTGAAATCGTCCCGTAATCAATTTAATTTTCAATAAATGGTAGCGCTCGCTGCTCGCTAATATTTCGTAGCTCAACTCTGCCCGTTGCGCAGCTTTCACTGCTTCCGTATGCGCAATCGCTTTGTGCTTGCGCGCATCTTTGACCAAATAATGCACTAATGTTCCTTTGGGCGCAGCTGGTTTTTCTTTAACCACTGCGAGATAGGTTTTATCTACCGTGCGTTCTTGAAATTGAGCGTTCAACTTTGCAAGTGCCTTTTTATTTTTAGCAAATAAAACGACTCCACTTGCTGGTCGATCCAAGCGATGAATGAGTTGTAACTTTGATTTACAATAAATTTCGGCCAAGTCCAACAAAGACTTATCTTCCGTTTTATCTGGCTGCACGCCTAATAAAGGAGGCTTAGCAAAAGCAATGAGTTGATTATTTTTGTAAATAATAAGGTCTCCAATATTGTCAATCATACTAATTTTACGTTTAAATGGCTATTCAAAGACTTAGATTAGTCTATTTCTTCGTAGTCAATGTAATCATCTTCCTCTGCTAATTTATCATCTAGAACTTCTCTCGACTTCCCCGCAGGCAAGCTCGATTGAAAAACGAGCCGATAAAGTAAAAAAAGCAAAATTCCGATCGTGATAAACTTAATCATTAGCCAATTTTTTCGCAAAGATACCACTTCAAGCGCAACTATTCGCTACTAGGCTCTAGTTGTTTTAAAATTCGAAGTAATGCCGAGGTATCAGGTTTTTCTAGTCGTTGATCCTATTTTTTGGAGGCATGATAGCTTTCCCAATCGAGGATAAGAAGAAGCACAGAACAAAAAACAGATCCGAACAAACCAATTTCAGCTAATACTTAGTAGATTTTTTTAGCTTAATTCGTTTCATATAGCAAAAAAACTGCATATTTAGCCCGATTTTTGTATAATCAGAACTTGTGCCTCTAATTCAAAGTTAAGGGCTACAAAGACTTACAATATTTTATTACATTTGCAGTTCTTATAAAAAGTTGTGAAAATTTAAATAACTCATTATAAGTGCTTGTACTTAAATCGTTTAATGATAAACTTATTTTAAAATAATTCCTACCTTTTTCAGGGTTATTTCAATCAACGTTTCTAAGCTTAAAAGTACAAGGGCTTTCGCTAGTAAATAAAAACTAAATGAATTTTAAAAGGATTACCAATATAGCAGGATGGACGGTTTTTACCATCGCTTTTATTGTCTACTATCTTTCGGTTGAACGAACGGGAAGCCTATGGGATTGTGGTGAATTTATTGCTGGAGCTTACAAGCTACAGGTCGTTCACCCGCCAGGAGCACCTATTTTTCTAATTGTGGGTCGAATGTTTACTTGGGTAGCTGAGTTGATTTCTGATGATCCGCAAGATATTGCCTTCGCTGTCAACTTATCTTCGGGCGTTTATGCAGCCTTTACAGCTATGTTTGTGGCTTGGTGTACGATCATGTTGGGTAAATTAGCTTTATTAGGTCGGGTTAAAATGCCTGATAGTGCCGAGTCCTTGGCCTTAGCAGGCGCAGGTGTCGTAGCAGGGTTGGCAACCGCTTTCTCTTCTTCCATCTGGTTCTCCGCCGTAGAAGGTGAGGTTTATGCCATGTCTACCTTTTTTACCGCACTAACCCTATGGTCTATGGTCAAATGGTACTATTTACCAGATACTCCTAAGACCGATCGTTGGTTGATTTTTGCTGTTTTTGCGGCAGGATTATCCATCGGAGTACACTTATTGAGTTTATTGACTTTCCCTGCCTTAGCCTTATTTTATTATTTTAAAAAGTTTAGAGACCATAGCTGGTTGGGCATGGGAATTGCCGCAGCCGCAGGTGTTTTATCAATCTCAGTGATTCAGCTACTCGTGATTATCGGTATTCCGACGCTCTGGAGTAAGATGGAATTATTAACCGTCAACGGAATGGGCTTACCGCCACACTCTGGCTTAATCCCCGTCGTCATCATTATTGGTTCTGCTATCTTTTTTGGCTTACGCTATGCACATAAAACGCAAAATGCAACCTTACAAAAGATCATCGTTGGATTGTCTTTAGTGGTCGTTGCCTTCTCCACGATTGGAGTCGTCGTCATTCGAGCAAATGCCAATACGCCAATCAACATGAACGCGCCAAGTGATGTCATGCGTTTGATTCCTTATTTAAATCGGGAGCAATACGGAGAGCGACCATTCTTATATGGTCCTTGGTACGGAGCAAAACCACGAAAAACAGAAACCACTCCACGCTACGGTTTAGTAGGAGATCGTTACGAAATTGTTGATCAAAAAATTGAATACGTTTTTGATTCAAAAGATAAAATGCTCTTACCGAGAATGGGAGATTATACCCAAAGTCGACCGCAATTGTACGACCGAGAATGGCGAGCCAAAGGCAAAACGGGGAAACCTTCTCAATTAGAAAACATTGGCTTTCTCCTTCGTTACCAAATTGGTCATATGTACTTCCGCTATTTCATGTGGAATTTTGCGGGAAGACAAAACGGAGAACAAGGATATCATCCTAATGATGTAAAAAGTGGGAACTGGTTATCAGGAATCCCCTTTGTCGATAGTGCGCGACTGTACAATCAGAGTCAGTTGCCAACTTCTATGGTGGAACATAAAGCCCGGAATAAATACTTTTTCTTACCCATCATTTTTGGGTTGATCGGTATTTTCTTCCACTTCCGCAAAAGTCGTAAAGATGCACTTGGTTTATTAGCCCTTTTCATCATTACAGGAATTGGAATTATCATTTATTCGAATCAACCTCCACACGAACCACGGGAGCGAGATTACGTATTAATCGGTTCCTTCTTTACTTTCTGTATTTGGATTGGAATGGGCGTCTTGGGCTTATTTGAAATGTTTAGGAGTCGGATGAATACGAGTATTGCCGCACCGCTTGCCGTTGCCCTCGTCATGCTTGCTCCCGTAATCATGGGTTTTCAAAACTTTGATGATCACTCTAGAAGACACCACACGGGGTCCAGAGATTATGCGACAAATTTCTTAAATTCTTGTGCGCCCAATGCGATTATTTTTACTTATGGTGATAATGATACTTATCCATTATGGTATGCGCAGGAAGTAGAAAAGATTCGTACCGATGTCAGAGTGGTTAATCTAAGTTTAATTGCCGTCGATTGGTACATTGATCAATTGCGACGAAAAGTAAATGATTCCGAAGCGATCAAAATGACCATTCCACGAACGGCGTATCGAGGTAAGAAGAGAAATCAAATTCCATTTATTATTCAAGATGGTGACGAAGCCCGACGCATGGCACTTGGTGATGCCATCAAGCATTTAGGTACTGACTTTTCTAAGCAATTAAGAGGTCAGTTGGAAACCTATTTACCTGCGCGTAAGTTTTACATTCCAGTCAATAAGCAACAAGCGATCAATAGTGGCGCCGTCAGCATTAAAGATACCGCCAATATTGTAGATCGGATTAACTTTGGTTACGGTGGTGGTAAATCACAATTACTAAAAGGAGATATTGCGGTACTAGATATTATTCAGTCTAACCTTTGGGAACGACCTATTTATTTTGCCGTAACCTGTAGAGAAGAATCTTTACAAGGTTTGGGTAGCTACCTCCGATTAGAAGGTTTAGGTTCGCGTTTGGTGCCACTGCGCCCCAACAAATCTCCAGAACAAGCTCGACAAGATCGACAGTACGGATTAGTGGGTATGGGAAGTGTAGATACGGATAAAGTGAAAGAAAATATTATCAATAAATTCCGTTGGGGTAATTTCGATAAGGAAAACTTATTTGTGGATCGAAGTTATGCACCAAGCGTACAAATGCAAACTTTAGTTTTCTTACGTACCGCCAAAGCAATGGTAGAAAAAGGAGATAATCAGGGAGCAATTGATTTGATGGATCAGTATTTTGAGGCTTTCCCTCATATGAACTTCCAGTACGATAATATTACCTTCCAAATGATGCTCAATTACGTCAACGCGGGTGCGTACGAAAAAGCCAAGCCGCACTTGAAAATCTTAGCGAACGAAGTCATGGAACATCTATACTTCTTTACTTCGATCGACGATAATGCACGGGCTGCTTTCCAGCGAGACATTGCCTTGATGATGCAGAATAAAGATAACATCATGAGACTCGTCAAGCAACAAAAAGATACCGAGTTGGAGAAAGAATTCAATGAGATGTTTATTGATTTCCAAGATCCTTCTCAAGTGCCGTTACCGAATTAAGCACGAGTCTGGAGACTTAAAATTTACGAAAGCGATGAATCCCCGTAGGATTTTCCTAAAAGAATCGCTTATTTATGTGGATACCGTTATCTTAGCGGTATCCACATTTTTTATTTGGATCAAGACTTTATCATACAAGCTTAATTTATTATTTCAAAGATGAAAAAAAGAACCATCGCTATTGGATGTGATCACGCTGGGTTTCCTTACAAAAACAGCATTATTACTTTACTTGAAACAAAAGGAATTCAAGTACTAGACTTAGGAACAAATTCTACAGATTCCGTAGATTATGCCGACTTCATTCACCCCGTTGCTAATCATATTGAAGCCGGAGAAGCAGCACTCGGTATCATCCTCTGTGGTAGTGGCAACGGTGTTGCGATGACCGCCAATAAGCATCAAGGTATTCGAGCCGCTATCGCTTGGCAAGAAGACTTGGCAAGTTTGGCGAGACAACATAATGATGCGAATGTCTTGGCACTTCCCGTACGATTTGTCTCGGAAGAACTAGCTTTAAAAATGGTCGATATTTTTATTAGTACCGAATTTGAAGGCGGACGACACGAGCGACGAGTAGATAAAATTGCTTGTTGTTAAAGTTGGTTTGCACGTAACTCAACTTGATAATCATTTGCTGATCAATTATAATTATTTAACCTAAATTAAGTAGGCTTAGTACACTGTAATCTAAATTTAAAATTTTCATACAAAGTCCATTTCCTACTTAGCTAACGCAATGTTCATAATGAAGAAATTATTGCCCCTATTTATTTTGCCCTTGCTCTTGCTCGGTTGTTCTGGTTTAAAGAGAGGAGCTTCTAGTAAAATTATTGATCCCGCTACTTTGGCGAAGGAAATTACCGCAGCAGACTTAAAAACACATTTAACGATTCTAGCTTCCGACGAATTTGAAGGTCGCGAGACGGGAACGGAAGGCAACAAGAAAGCGGCCAATTACATCGCAGGTGTTTTTGAAGAAAATGGTTTACCTAAAATCGGAGCAGATGATTCTTATTTCCAACCGGTACAATTCAATTGGACCAACTGGGAAGACATCGAAATATTTGTTGGAAATAAAAGATTTAAACACCTCTGGAATTTTATTTCTTTTTCCGAACGCAATGTTGATATGCCCGAACTCAAAGCATCAGAAATTACTTTTCTGGGCTACGGAATTGACGATCCTAAATATAATGATTACCAAGACGTAGATGTAAAGGGCAAAGTGGTTTTAGTTTATAAAGGGGAACCGATGAACGAAGCTGGAAAATCTTACCTATCCGGTACGACGGAAGTTTCTGCTTGGTCAACCGATTGGACTAAAAAATTAGTCGCAGCAAAAAAACACGGTGTCAAAGCGATTTTAATTGTAGAAAATGAGATTCAAAAAATGTTGGCTGAAAATCGCCGTTTTTTGATTGGTCCAACCCTAACTATGGGCGATAAAAAAGCAACAGATACTTATGTCAATAATTGTTACATTTCTACCGATATCGCTAAAGAAATTATTGGTGACCGTTTACCAGAAGTCATTGCGGCGAGAGAGCAAATCAAAAAAACGGGAAAAGCGGAGGCGATTAACATTCAGCAGGACTTCACTTTGATACAAAAAAAGAAGGAAAGAAGCTTGATCGGTGAGAACGTTTTGGGATACATCGAAGGCAGTGATCCCGTTTTGAAAAAAGAAATTGTTGTAATTACGGCACACTATGATCATTTAGGAAAAAGAGGCGACGGTATTTATAATGGCGCAGATGATAATGGTTCGGGGACTTCAACCTTATTGGAAGTGGCACAAGCCTTAGCCAAGGCTAAAAGTCAAGGCGTCGGTCCTAAGCGTAGCATTTTAGTGATGCTCGTTACGGGAGAAGAAAAAGGATTATTGGGTTCTCAATATTATACGGAGCATCCTATTTTTCCTTTAGAGAATACCATTGTAGATATTAATGTAGATATGGTAGGTCGCGTTGACGAAAAATACCAAGATAATCCAAATTATATTTACGTTATTGGTTCGGATCGGTTGAGCACGGAGTTGCATACCATCAACGAGGCGATGAATAAAAAATATACGAATCTAACCTTGGATTATACTTACAATGCAGAAAGTGATCCGAATCGTTATTACTATCGATCAGATCATTATAATTTTGCGGAGAAAGGAATTCCTGCCATTTTTTATTTTAATGGTACTCACAAAGATTATCACCGAACGTCTGATACGGTTGATAAAATTAATTTTGAAAAAATGGAAATTATTGCCAAGTTGGTTTTTCATACGGCTTGGGAATTAGCCAATCGGGAGAAGCGGATTGTGGTAGATGTAACGCCCGATAGTTAAAAAAAACTGCGTTTCTTTTGCAAAAGCAATCAATACGAAAAAAGGGATCAAGCAATGTTGCTTGATCCCTTTTTGGTTTTTAATAAAATAAAAAAAGTGAGTTTGAGACCAACTTTACCCCCCAATAAACTGGTCTCACTCACTTCCTTAAAGACCATTGCTGGCCTCAAAGATCTTTACAATGTTTTTCCCTACGAATTATCAGTAAATTACCATATTTGCTGGGAGGAATTACGTTGGGGGAGAATGTAAAAATCTTGCTTTTAATAATAAACTCAAACGAAAAATACTTTTATCTTTCTAAGTTTACTGATGTCAATATCTTTTGGATTTATTCAATTTTTTTAAAAAAAGTGAGCATACGAGACCAAAATTACCCCCCAATAAATTGGTCTCGCTCACTATTTTAAGATCATTTCTGACCTCAAAGTCTTTGCATATCTTTATCTACGAATATCAGTAAATTACCACATTTGCTGGGAGGTTCGTATGGGGGAGAACACAAAAACTTATTCTTTGGATTTATATAACTTTCAAATTTTTTCTTTAGAAAAAAGTGAGCATACGAGACCAACTTTACCCCCCAATAAACTGGTCTCGCTCACTATTTAAGATCACTTCTGATCCTAATTCTTCAATATCTTTATCTCAAAAACAATTTTTAAACCTAAATGAATACTGGGGAAATATGCCTGAGAAAATGCACTCTTTTTCAATTTTAGTTTTAAGCTGTTCTTATTAATTCAATTTTATTTTTTGTTGTTGCTTACGATTTCTTTATATCCAACAACTATGCCATTACGAAAAACTTACATTTGTTTTTGCCGCCTTTTCGTTCGGTATATTGATGGCAACATTATTAGACTTTGCTTTCAATAAATTATTAAAAGCCTCTTTGTACGCTGCGTAGTCTTTATACTCAGAATACGGTACCATTTTGTCCAAACCTAGTTGAAGTAAGATCTGAAAACACAAGTGATTATTTTTGTAATAAAACTTAGTAATCAAATTTTTGACATCACTACCTGAAATAATATTTGAACGATTCATCTGTATGATTTTTTATGGCTCTTTAATAAATTCCATGCTGCTTTAAAAACGTTTTTTCTCCGCAATCAATGTTGTTTAGCTAGATGCAATAATGAAGCCATAATCTAAATTTGAAATATGTTTTTAGGGCTTATCCTGACAGGAAAAATCCAGCACGTCAGCAGCTTTTCACACATATGAGCCATTATTTCAGCCTAAATTGTCCGAAATCATAGCTTTTGCGTCATTTTGACAGCATTTTTGGCGTGGCATACCCTTTGACATAACTTGACCATACAGTTCTTTAACTTTTTTTTATGATCTAGTTTTTTAAAAGAAAATCAACATTTTTTTTTGTGTTTGTTTTTTCCAACGTATTGCTAAGTCATAGAAGCTGTTCTAGAATCAATAATATTCGTAAATCAAAACTTGACACCATGCAAAAAGGACAGATATCTGTACAAACGGAGAATATTTTTCCCATCATCAAACAGTTCCTCTATTCCGATCAGGAAATTTTCTTACGTGAACTGATTTCTAATGCCGTAGATGCTACTTCAAAATTAAAGACGCTATCTTCTAAAGGTGTATTTAAGAAGGAAATCGGTGATACTACGATTGAAATCATTGTCGATAAAGAAAATAATACTTTGACTATCCGAGATAAAGGAATCGGAATGACAGAGCAAGAGGTTGAAAAATACCTTAACCAAGTGGCTTTCTCTAGTGCCGAAGATTTTGTAAAAAAATATAAAGACGAAAATGCCATTATCGGGCACTTCGGTTTAGGATTCTACTCTGCTTTTATGGTAGCAAGTAAAGTAGAGGTGCATACCAAGTCGTACAAAAAATCAAAAGCCGTTCAATGGGAATGTGAAGGAGATCCAGAATACGCAATTGGTGATTCTGATAAAAAAGGAAGAGGTACCGATATTATCCTACACATTAGTGACGATAGCAAAGAGTACTTAGGAGAAGCTAGAATTCAAGAGCTTTTAGATAAATATTGTAAGTTCTTACCCGTAGAAATTAAATTCGGTACCAAAACGGAAACGATCTACGAAGGAGAGGGCGAAGAAAAGGAGTCGAAAGAAATTGAAGTCGATAATATCGTCAACAATCCTAATCCAGCTTGGAAAAAATCTCCTCGTTCTTTAAAGGACGAAGATTATAAGAAATTCTATAACGAACTCTATCCTTATAGTACACCACCTTTATTTTGGATTCACCTTAATATTGATTATCCTTTTAACTTAACGGGTATTCTCTATTTTCCAAAGCTAAAAAACAGCTTAGAATCTCAGAAAAACAAAATTCAGCTTTATTCGAACCAAGTTTTTGTTACGGATGACGTAAAAGAGATTGTGCCTGAGTTCTTAACTTTACTCCACGGGGTGATTGATTCGCCAGACATTCCCTTGAATGTATCTCGAAGTTACTTGCAAAGTGATCAAAACGTAAAGAAAATTGCGTCGTACATCACGAAGAAAGTAGCAGAAAAATTAGCACAGCTATTTAAGAAAGATCGAGAAGCTTTCGAAAACAAATGGAACGACCTTGGCGTTTTCGTCAAGTACGGAATGTTGTCAGAAGAAAAATTCCACGAAAAAGCAGTTAAATTTGCTTTACTCAAAAATGTAGAAGGTAAACACTTCACCATCGAGGAATACAAAGAAAAAATCAAAGACAACCAAACGGATAAGCACAACAAAATTGTAATGCTTTATTCTAACAATCCTGTCGAACACGATAGTTTCGTACAATCTGCTACGAACTATGGTTACGATGTCTTAGAATTGGACACCGTCATTGACAATCACTTCATGCAACACTTAGAGCAGAAGTTGGGAGATGTAACTTTTGTTCGAGTAGATTCGGATACGGTTAATAACTTAGTCCAAAAAGACGAAAAGCAAGAGTCTGTCCTCAGCGAAACAGAGCAGGAAAAAGTTAAAGTACTTTTCAATACTAAAATTAACAATCCAAGTGTAACGGTAACGATGGAAGCTTTATCTCCTACGGATATGCCCGTCTTAATCACGAAGCCAGAATTTATGCGTAGAATGCAGGAAATGCAATCTATGCAAGGCTTCCAAATGCCAAACATGGGCGAGCGGTACAACTTAGTCGTTAATACTAATCACCCGCTAATTGCAGAGAAGTTAGTAAAGATGAAGAAAGAAGAAAAGAAAGAAACTTTTGTTGAACATCTTTATTCTCTCGCTTTACTGAACCAAGGAATGTTGAAAGGGTCCAAATTAACCTCCTTTATCAACAATAGTATTGACTTCTTGAAATAAGCGCTACCGTAGCTAAAAAATATACGAGTTTTCTTTTAACGAGCATTAGAGTTTTCTAATGCTCGTTTTATTTTTCTACTATAGTAGACAAAATTAATTTACTGCTAATTGGAGTTGGTCTTTAACTCCGTCAATAAACGAACGACCTCCTGTTCGTAATAACCATCTTCAATACCTTGTAGTTCTTCCAAAACAATTTTAGCTGCTGCCTGATCTCCTTTTTGCAAATAAGATAAAGCCAAATACCAACTGGCATCTTCATAATAGCGATCGCTGTTAATTCGACAAATACTCAAGTAATGAATCGCCTCCGAGGTTTTAGCTAGTTTCAAGGCGCTCATCCCGCCATAAAAGCTAGCTACTGCATTTTCTGGTTGTTCCACGAGCAATGCCTTCATCTCTCGCAAACACGCTTCGTAAGCTTCGGCATTAAAACTTTCAATTGCCGCTCTAATCGCCGCGTATTTACTATCCGTCGTTGCGACGCCTCTAAAACTAAATCCTTCTTGGGCAAAATCAAAGACTTTTTCGTAGCGATGATACAAGCGATCCGTTGCGAGATGATTCCAATAGGCAAAACCACCAACCGAAACTAGGAGTAACACCATCGCTGCCGCTACTTGGTTAAAGCCAAAGCGCGGAGCCCGTTTTTCCAGTTTTGAGCTGGCGGGTGATGGTTTTTGTGCTTCCCCAGACCAATCTTTCAAGACCGGTGGATCTTCCAAACTATGCATACTCGCATAACCTTCTACTGCACTTGAGCAAAGCTCACAATCCAGTAAATGTGTTTCTATCTCATACAACTTTTCTTCCTTACACGTTTCCTTCAGATAGCCCATAATTTCTGCCTGACTAAGGCATTGCTTTCGTTTCAAAAATACTTCCATGTATTTCCACATTAGTTCAACTAACCGAAAGTGTGCTCCTTAAGCGAGTCACCTAAGTACACCACACACTTTCAATCAATTGTTTGTACAACTTACTGCCTAAATACTTATTCAGTGCACTGTAACAGTAAGCCCTTAATTATAGTTTGTACTAGATATTTCTCCTATTTGGGTTGGTATCCAGCTTCCAGTAGTAATTTTTTCAAGTTGCGCTTTCCATTTTGTAGAAAACTTTTCACTTGTTTTTCAGTATAGTTTGTGAGTTGAACAATCTCTTTATAGCGCTTTTTCTCCCAGTAGAATAGCTGTAAGCACTTCCGTTGTCCGGCTTCCAATTGCTGCATGAATTGGTTCATAATCACCCATTGTTGTTCCTCCTCATTATTAAGATCCTGAACGGCTGCATTTTCCATAAAAATATCCGATTTATTTTCAGATTTTTCCCAGATTGCTTGCTTTTGGCTTCGTTGCTGCTCTTTTTGCCAAGTTTTTAAGCACATATTTTTGGAAACGATGAATAGCCAACTGCTAAACTGCTCTACCTTGGCTGTTTGTAAACTTGTCATTAACTGCTCAAAAACACGCGGCACAATATCCTCGGCAGCTTCTTTATTTTTTAAAAACTTCAAACCAACACCATATACCAAATGAGCATATCGTCGGTACAATTCGCCAACGTAGGCTTTGGAAGCTGTTTCTTGGTAAGCTCGCACCAAATCTTTATCCGTAAGTTGATCTAGTTGCTCTGGCATATTTGTTTTTTAGTTTTGCCACTTGTAAACATAATACCTTTTGCAAAATAAAAAAAGCTGCTTGAAAAAAAATTCCAAGCAGCTCTTCATTAAAGTTGTTTTTGTACGACTTTATTGGCACAAAAGCTAGAGTTTTACATTCGACAACAAATATTCCATTTGCTGCATATAGTCTCTTTTTTTCTTCGATGGCGCGTGAATAAATCCATCTAATAAAATCAACTCATTGGTATCTTTATCATGAATGAGATAACTGATGAAAGGTCCACCCATGTAATCATTAACAATGTCCCATATTCCTTTTGCTTCTACCGCATAGCGATTATCAATTGTTACCACCTGCGTTAACATTGGCAAATCTACATCATTTGTCCGCATATAAGTATTCTCGATATCCGTTGAAACGTATTTTCCCAAGCGATCCCGAATCGCTTTAATGCCATTTTTCGACAATTGGGATTTATTGGTATATTTCAGCTTGTGAATAAAGATATTCGCACTTAGCACATCCGTTTCTCGGCGCAGCCACATCGTACTATCTTTATACAACGCCTCAAAGTAATCACTCGGCAACCTCAAGTCGACTCCCATCTTTTCTTTGATTTCGCGGCGTAACTTATTATTATCTCCCTGCTGAAAAATCGTCGATTCCAAAGCATTGCTGTCCATTTCTTTAATGCGCTTCGCAACCGCCGTAAAGTTTTTTGTAATCGTTTTAATCAAGGTATCATCTTTATCCGCATACATATAAAAAATAATTTGGTCGAGTGCCCATTTATTTTTTCCGATTTTAGTGTGCCCTGCGGTAGCCGTTGGACTTAAAGCATCTACTTTTAAATCTCTAGCAATCAATTTACTTGCTCCCGAATCTGTATCTTTTAAGTTTCCTAAAATAATATACGTTTGGAACTCCTTCCGAATCGGATCTTTAATTAAATCTTCCGCCGTAAAATGACGAACCGAAAAATAAGATTCTGGTTGAGGTAAAATGGGGTACGCCGAAGTAAAATAATATCGAAAAGTGTCCCCTACGGCACCTTCCCACAGTGCTTTATCAGCAATAACATTGATCTCATTGATCTTACCAAAAGCAGATGGCTTGGGTTTTAATTTATTTTGTACGTCCGCCCCACAACTGCTCCAAAGGCATAAACTAACCACTAACAGTAAGCAACAATGCCAATGATTAATTCGAGTATTTTCTTTTTTGTATAATCGCATAGAATATTTTATTTATTACAAAAGTATGAAATGACCATTAAACTTCTTAGCAGTTGTTTAAAAACTACAAAAATGTTTAGAAAGCTATTTTGAAATTAGCCTTAATCGTTAGATAATCATTAGCGCTAAATACTAAAACAAAATTATATTGCCACTAAATTTTGTTAGATTTTGAACAACATCAAGGGACAAAACCAACTTAAGCCTTTACTTAACGAGAGTTTGAGTAACGGAGTCCTAGTGCAAAAGATGCTGTAAGTTAATCCGTGATTTAGTTTGCAGGGCTACTTATCTAACTTAAAAGATGTTATTTTGTTAAATTTTGGCGTATTTTAACAAAAGTTATTTTTTGAAAATATAATCGCATGAAAAAATGAAAAAACTATTCTTATTTAGCCTGCTCCTAGTATTTATGGCAATCATGATTACTTGTAGCAAAGAAGAGGCATCACAAGACCCTATTCCCACACCAGGTTTTTCCTTCGAAGGTACCAGCCCAATTCCTCCCGCTCAACAAAGAACGGGTGATGCCGCCGCAGGTTACGACTATCTCGTAGCGGGAGATTACGTTAGTTCTGGCATTCCTTACGGCGCATTTACCTTAGTCTCCGGAACCGGTGATAATTTTCTAAATCGTACGGGAGACAATGCCGATATTCCTTACGAATTCACCGCAGTAGATGCACCAAATGGCATTCGTGTTGTTGCCCCCAATTGTATGCAATGCCACGCGGCTAAAATTAATGATGAATTTATACTGGGCTTAGGCAGTCATGATTATGATTTTACCAAAGATCAATCTGACATTCTTCCTACCGCTTCTGCGGTGATTAGTTCTTTGTACGGTGGTGCTAACTCTCCTGAGTTTCAAGCTTACGATCCTTTTAGAAAAGCAGTTGAGGCCACGGCACCTTATTTAGTTACAGAAACAATCGGCGTCAATCCAGCCGATAAAATTGCCGCTATTCTAGCCGCCCACCGTGATCCTTGGTCTTTGGAATGGAACGACCAACCGAGCGAGCCAATTTCTCCTTTATTAATTCCAACGGATGTGCCTGCTTGGTGGTTACTCAAAAAGAAAAATGCGATGTTTTATACTGCGATTGGAAGAGATGATTTTTGTCGATTTATGATGTCTTCAAGTTTACTCACGATGTCAGACAGTACGAAAGCAAGAGCGGTAGATGATAAATTTAACGATGTCTTGGCTTTTATCAATAGCATTGAAGCGCCTACTTATCCTTTTCCCATTAATACGACTTTAGCGGAGCAAGGAGAAAGACTTTACGATGATCACTGTGGAGGTTGCCACGGTTCCTACGGAGCAGATGCGAGCTATCCCAACCTATTAGTAAACCTTGATCGGGTAGGCACTGATCCAATGTTGTCGGAAGCTTATCAAAATCAGAGCTTATCTGGTTTTATTAACTGGTTTAATGACGGCTGGTTTAGTCAAAATCCAGGATCTGCACAATTAGTTAGTGATGGCGGCTACGTAGCTCAACCTTTAGATGGTATTTGGGCAACTGCGCCTTACCTGCACAACGCCTCCGTGCCTACTTTAGAGGATTTGCTCAATAGTACACAACGACCAACTTATTGGAAAAGAACTTATCAAAGTTCAGATTATGATACCGAAAAAGTAGGTTGGAATTATAGTACGCCAGATAGTAAGGTTGACAAAAAGACCTATGATACAACGCTTCCTGGATACGGCAATCAAGGACACCGTTTTGGAGATAAGCTATCGAGCAGTGAAAGAACGGCTTTAATTGAGTATTTGAAAACCTTGTAAAAAACTATTACTTGCAATGAAATTTTTAGTAATAAACAACTCGAGGAATACTACTGATAATATTCCTCGAGTTGTATTTTAGCTAATTTTCGTAAGGATAATAAATTTTGGTTAACCACTTCTTTGGATCTTTTTCTTGCATTGGATCCGTCACGTATTCTTCCATCACCGGGGGAACCTGTGTTTTGCCTTGCTCTTTCAACCACTTATCCATTGCTTCGTGCGCAACCACGGTGCCATCGTAATCTCCGTAGTAATCAAAAACTAATAGTTCGTTGAAAACAGCGACTTCGCCACCTTCCATTTTCATTTTTTTGAGTGGCTTACTCAAATCTGGTAAATCAGAAACCGCCATTGCTGCAGCCATATCCGTTACGCCATTCTTTTCGTCCCACACATAGAAAATGCCTCTAGGCATACTCTTCGGTATCATTCCATTACTAGCCAAATGTTGACCGATTAGTGGGAAATTCTTTTCGTAAAATTTACTAATATTTTCCATTTTAACTTTAGCACGAATACCGACGTGTTTTACGCCCCCTGTTTCAAAAGTAGTAATCGCAGTAGCCGATTTTACGGGTAAACTTTCACAAAGTTTTTTCATTTTAGACAAGCCTTGTTCAAAAGAACCGCCAAGCATACTATCCATAAATAATCCCATCCATCGACTTTGTGGATTCATACCATGTGCTGTTTCGAAAGCCCAAGTTACCTCGGTAGTCCCATCTTTTTCGTTGAAAGTCCAATTGCTGACCGCGTCTCCATTCCCCCCAAAGTCCATTTTTGTGTTAATGCTTTGTGCAGGATTTGTTTCTGTAATAGTCAATTTCCCTTGGCGAATTAATTCTCCGTCCCAACTGTACCAAGCTCCTGTTCCTTTTGCGGGATCACTATATTTCCAAGTTGCCGTAGGTTCCATTTCGTACCAAGCCGACCATTTTTCCCAGTTCCTGAGATCAACAACTTGCTCGTAAACCGTCGCACTCGGTGCATTAATTACAATGGATCGATCAACGGTTGATTTGGAAGGAAGTAGAAAAGAAACGAGAACCAATAAAACGATTAGGCCCAGTAAGCCAATCAGTAGGTTTTTTAAAATTTTCATGATTTGACGTTTTGTTTATAAAAAATTGAAATTCAGGTAAAACAATTTTAACAACACAAAATAAACAAAAAGTTTAATTAAAAAAACTAATAAAACATTTTAAAACAAAAAAATAGCTCAAATCAGTCTGTACCAATTTGAGCCATTTCGTGAGCTTGATAAGCTACTTATTGCTGAGAAGCGCTTTTTTAAAATAAGCCTTCAATGATTTTTTCTTCTGTAATGCCTTCCGCTTCTGCTTTGTAATTTCTTACAATTCTGTGCCGCAACACATATTTAGCAATCGCTTGTACATCTTCAATATCTGGAGAATATTTACCATTGATCGCCGCGTGGCATTTCGCACCAAAAACTAGGTACTGAGAAGCCCGAGGACCTGCCCCCCAAGAAATGTAATTGTTAACTGCATCCGTAGCTCGCGAAGTATTCGGTCTCGTTTTAGTAGCTAAAGAAACTGCATATTCTAAAACATTATCCGTAATCGGAATACGCTTAATCAACTGTTGGAAAAACAAAATCTGCTCGGAAGTGACGATGTGCTTTAATTGGTATTTTTGGACCGCCGTGGTACTCTTTACAACTTGAATTTCTTCTTCGTACGAAGGATAATCCAAAGGAATATTAAACATGAAACGGTCTAATTGTGCTTCTGGCAAAGGATAAGTTCCTTCTTGTTCAATCGGATTTTGAGTAGCCAACACAAAGAAAGGAGAAGGCAGCAAATGACGCTGTCCGCCTACTGTTACCGAACGTTCCTGCATGGCTTCCAATAAAGCAGCCTGCGTTTTAGGAGGCGTACGATTGATTTCATCCGCCAAGACAATATTGGAAAAAAGAGGTCCTTTATTAAATTTAAACTGTCGGTTCTCTCCCAAAATCTCAGAACCCGTGATATCCGAAGGCATCAAATCCGGCGTAAACTGAATTCTTTTAAAATCCAAGTCCAACACTTCAGAAATGGTACTCACCAAAAGCGTTTTTGCCAAGCCTGGCACACCGACCAATAAGCTATGACCATTACTAAAAAGAGAAATAATGACTGCTTTGACAACTTCTTCTTGCCCAATGATCACTTTTGCAATCTCTTTCGACAAATCTCGGTAAGCTTGCGCCAATCCATCTACTGCTTCTACTTCTGATTTATATTTTGTCTCTTGCATCGGTTTTTATAAATATTATATGAAATAATAATTTGTCGTAAAATTAGAAAATTACCACATATCTAACGTGTTTATCTAGTGCTTTGTTTCGTACGACCGTTAATTGCCTGAGAATAAAGACTATTTATCTTCTTCGCAAGACCATAACATTTCTGAAAGTGGGAAAATACCTGGTGCGCCCTCTTTAAAATAATAATGCCACCATTCCGTCCGAATCCATTGAAAGCCTACTTCCTGCATTGTATTTTTGAGCAAGGTACGATTCGCTAAAATGGTCGGAGACAAATCGGTAAAATCGTGGTGTGCTCGTTTCCCAAAGAAATCAAACTCGGTTCCCATATCCAATTCTTCGCCCTGTGCGTTGACAATCGTCAAATCTACCGCCGAACCGCGATTGTGCATAGAACCGCGTTTGGGTGGCGTCACGTAACTCGCATTAGGGACTTTATCCCAGAGTTTTTGCTGAATAGGCAAGGGGCGATAACAATCTAGCATTTTTAACCCATAGCCTTTCTTTTGTAAAATATCTTGAGCTTTTGTAACAGCGATAGCTACTTTTGGTCGAAGAAAACACCGGCTACAATTGTACATCTTTTCGTTGACAAAATTTTCCGTAGTAGCGTATTTCATATCTACGATAATACTCGGATCTAAAGCGATTAATTCCGTCCATTGCGAAGTATCGTAATCGGGTCGTTTTTCTTTTGCTGCCAGTTCCGCCAAAGAATCTTGCCGAGCAACGGCTAATAAACTATCCGCCAACAGTGCTGCAGCTTTCGTTTGATCAACGGAAGTCGGCGGTGTTTCACAAGCGATGATGCTTAAAAGCAAACACCAAACAATCCACAGTTTTTGTTTTTTCACGATTAAGATAATTTAGAAACGGCGAAAAGGAAGATCTGAAAGCCTTCCTCCTAATTAAGTACTAAGACAAATTAATTTTGCCTTGCTATTTACTCCCCGAATATTTTTGCAAGTTCACTTTCCAGCGAAGGACCTCTCAAGTTTTTCGCTAAAATTTTACCTTCTTGATCCAATAAAAAGGTTTGCGGAATGGATCGAACCGAATAAGTACCTGCAACTTCATTCTTCCAACCTTTCAAATCACTCACATGATTCCAAACCAAACCATCTTTTTCAATGGCTTTTACCCATGCCGCTTTTTTCTGATCCAGGCTGACTGCTAATACTTCAAATCCTTTTTTATTATACTTCTCGTACAAGCGTAGCACGTTTGGATTTTCTCTTCGACACGGACCACACCAACTTGCCCAAAAATCAAGCAAGACAATTTTGCCTTTGAAATCACTTAGACTCATCGGCGTACCTTCCGGTGTTTGTTGGGTAAAATCCGGTGGCGCAGCGCCGATGATAAAGGCTGTTGCATTTTGTAATTTCATTTTTAAATCTACAATCGGTGCTTCTTCCATATCTTCCGCGACGGCAAGATAACGCGTGCCATATTCTGGAAATAATTCGTGATTTTTGGCTTGCAAGGCATGTACCACACCTCCGAGGGCATAGCGTTGCATATTGGTATTGACAGGAATTTGGCTCAAAGCCGAATCGAGGTAAATTTTTAATTGCTCGGTAGTCGTATTCACGCCCATCAAAGTACGGGCAACGTCGCGATAAAGCTCATACACTGCTGGAATATTATTGTAACCAGAATCCTTAAAATCAATAAAGCGAAAAGACGCTTTCGCATAATAATCAATTTCATTTTCGTAGGCACCTTGATTATTTTGAAAACTCAAATACGTTTTCGTAGCGACAATTCTTGCAACGGTTAGACTCGTCGCTTTCGTAGTCTCTAATAAATCAAGTTTTCGCTGATCTAAATTGGCTAACTTTTCTTCTACCAATTTGAGCGAAGCCGGATTCCCCATTGCTTGTCTAAATTCTTTAAACAGTTGGTTGTTTTCCGTTTGCAAAGCATTCACCTTTTTCATTGTTTCTTGAAAATTGGCATTCAATGGAGAGTTCATCGCCTTTGCTGCACGCATTTCTTTACAATTTCCGACCACCGTTATCCCTTTTTCCTGTCCAAGTAGTATCGGTTTAATATTTTGGGAATGAGGACCAACGTAATAAAATTTTTCCGTGGACTTCGGGATCGTAAATTTGTACAAGCCAACCGAATCAGCCATTGCGGTTTGAATTTCCGTAAAGTTGATTCCATTAAAGGTATACAGGTTCAGGGTTTCCCCTAAATCACAAGATTTTAATTGACAAGAGAACTCCAAAGTTTCTTGTGCAGCCTGCTTCGCTTTCCCCGTGCCTTTACAAGACCATTGTGTCTGTCCGAGCAAAAGTAGGAGCAATAGGTATAAAGTGGATTGATATTTTTTTATCATGTCTATGGTTTAGTACTTTGTAATTTAAGTTTGTGAATATTTTGAGCGTTGGATTTTCGTCCTAATCAAGGATGCCCCGGAGTCTAATCCTTAAAAAGGATTAAGGCGAGGAGCCGACGCGGAGTAGGCCGAAAAGGCAGGTTCAAAATGTTTGATAATTAATATTACAAAGTATTTAGCGTAACGTCTATTGTATAAGGGCTAGAAACTCTTCTTCTGTCAAAACTTGTACCGTTCCTAACGCTTGTGCCTTTTTTAACTTAGAACCAGCCTTTTCACCAGCAACTAAAATGTTTAAATTACTACTAACTGCACTGATATTTTTTGCGCCCGCGCTTTCGGCTTTAGTTTGTGCTTCTTTACGAGACATTTGTTGTAAGCTTCCCGTAAATAGAATGGTTTTACCGATCAAAGGCGCATCCGCTGCGATCGTTTTGGGTCGATCCGCCTCTGTTTGTTTGACGTTGACTCCTAAACTTTCTATTTCTTGTAATAATTCCAGATGCTTTTCATCGGCAAAAAATGCCATTACATTTTCCGCAACGACGGGACCAACATCTTTGATAATGGTAAAATCTTCTTCCGACCAATCTTTCAACTCCATCACGTGCGATACTTCCGCCGCCAATAATTTAGAGACTTTTTTGCCGAGATGATGAATACTCAAACTGTATAAAAAGCGATGCAAAGGATTCTGCTTTGCCTGATCAACTGCCTTTTTCAAATTAGCAGCTGACTTCGCACCAAAACCTTCCAAATTGGCAATTTTATCATAATCTAAACGATAAATATCCGCGAGATTTTTCACCCAGCCTAGCTCAAAAAATCGCTCGACGTACGCTTGTCCAAAACCGTCGATATTCATCGCATCTTTTGAAACGTGATGAAACATCCGTTGCAAAACTTGTGCCTCACAGTGCGGATTTGTACAACGCCAAGCGGCTTCTTTTTCTGGCTTCACCAATTTTGTTTGACACGATGGACAATGTGTTGGAAAAACCAATACTTCCTCGCTACCATCTCGCAATTCTTCCATTGTTTTCACAATGTAAGGAATCACGTCACCCGCTCGCTCCACCAAAACCGTATCGCCAATGCGAATATCTTTTGATCGGATAAACTCTTCGTTGTGCAAAGAAACGGATGATACCGTAACGCCGGCGAGTTGTACTGGATCTAACTTCGCCACCGGCGTAATCGAACCAATTTTTCCAACTTGATATTCAATATTGATCAACTTCGTAGTTGCTTGTTTCGCTTTAAATTTGAAGGCAATCGCCCAACGGGGATGATGGCTCGTATAACCACAACGTTCTTGCAAATCAAGCCGATTCACTTTTACCACCATGCCATCAATTTCGTAAGGATAATTTTCTCGCTGCTCTTGCCAATAAAGGCAAAAGTCGATGACTTCTCGTATATTTTTACAAAGTTTCCGTTCTTTCACGGGAACTTTAAATCCTAATTTCTCTAAAAACTTAATCCCTTCGTCGTGGGTTTCAAATTGCCCCAAACGATTTTCTCCCGCAGCATTTACTCCGTATCCCAACTGATAAATAAACGCTTCAATACCGCGCGTTTGTACTTCCTTCGGGTCTTTAACTCTTAACACACCGGTAGCTGCGTTACGTGGGTTTGCGAAGACACTTTGTTCCGCTTCCATTCGATCCTTATTCAGCTTTTCAAAAATATCTTTCCGAATTAAAGCCTCACCACGCAATTCTACTTTTTCAATATCATAGGCCGAAAAATTTGCCTTCATCGGAATAGAACGCATGGCTTTTGCGTTACGGGTCATCTCTTCTCCTTTCACACCATTACCACGCGTAGCACCCCGAATAAGAAAATCCTTTTCATAAACCAATGCAATGCTGCCCCCGTCAAACTTTGGTTCTACACAATATTCAATTGCTTCGTCGGTGTCCATCATTACTAATTTCTTAATCCGCTGGTCAAAATCGTTTAAGTCTTCCGCGTTGTAAGAATTATCCAAGGACAACATCGGCGTCAAGTGCGCTACGGGAGGAAAGTCACTCCCAAGGTCACTAGAAACCCGTTGGGTAGGAGAATCTGCCGTTACGAGTAAAGGATTTTCCGCTTCTAAATCTTTTAGCATTTGGTACAACTGATCGTACTCAAAATCACTAATCATCGGTTCGTTGAGTACGGAATATCGCCATTCGTGATAAACGATTACGTTGCGAAGTGCTTCCAGATCAGCGACCAAAACCTTAGCTCCTTTTAAAAATTGCTTTGATTGTTCAAACAACTCCCGCTGAGTTGCTTTTGAATATTTTACCATTTAATTAAGTTGATGAATCCTTAGATTTAGAGAAAAAAGATTGATAAATTTCTCTTCCTGCTGATACGTTCTAATACGATTTAGTATTGGTACTTAAGTAGGTTTACCCGCAAAATACGCTATTCTTTTGGGAAATAAAGTTCTTCGTTTAACAAAAATTATTTCCACCGAAAAGAAGCAAGGCCTCCGCAATAAAAATATCGTGCGGAGGCCTTGTTCTATTTAAGGTTTATCTTGAAACGATGACTAGCCTTATCGTTACCGACAAGGCATGCAACAACTTAAAGTTTTATAATACTCGTTGCCACGTTTGCGTCATTCAATTGGAGTTTAAGGTAATAAACGCCTTGCGCTAGATGAGCTAATTCGAGTGGAATGATTTGCTCGCCGCCAGGATGAAACAAAGTTCCCGTTGCTACTACGGCTCCCGTAAGATCCACAATTTGCCATTGACCACGACCTGCTGCTTGATGATCTATCTGTAAATTCGTTGTCGTTTGTACTGGATTTGGGAAAAGCTTCAAGTCTACTGCGTTGGCCGCAACTTCTTCCGTACCAACGATAACAGCTGCTTCGTCCATTTCTACTTTTATACAACCTGCGCCATCGCCACTATTGCTATTACTGGCATTTGCCCCTATACCACAAAGGTAAAAAGTAACTGTCCCTGAATTTTCGTCTGGTGCAACCCAATCTACCGAAAATTCATTATTTGTGGTAACGCCCTTATGCTCTGCGTAAGTTCTACCATTAAGTGCTCCGGCAATTCTTGTATTATCCGAAGGATTTGTCCACGTAGGGACATCTGGACCATCAACATCAAGTGGCGCTGCTAAGGCCAACATTTGAAAACCGTATTCTATTGGCGTACCAACCGTCGCATTTACGCGCACCTTGAAAGAGTAAGTGTCTCCAGGTATATATTCCGTTACCAATTGATTGCTATCATCCATAATATCTAGGCTCATACCCACCTGAATATTTGCACTCGTGTGGCAAGTCTGGCAAGTACGTAAGCTACCGTTATTAAGCTCGTCGCCCGGCGCGCCCGTGTTCCCTTGACCTTTATCGAAGGCTCGACCACTTTGGTTGGATATAAAAAGTATGGACGTAGCTAGTAAAACAAAAACAGTGTAAATAATTTTAAATTTCATTTATAAATTTTTAAACGTGTAAAAGTAAATTTGAGTTTGTTGGAAACTTTCATGAAGGGGAACGGAAACTAGGAATTTTTAGCTTAGCGCGGGAGTAAAACGCTACTTAGTCAAAAGCAAACAAGTCAGTAAAAAAAATATTAAAAACATAATTTTTTTACCAAGTACTCACTTATCGTTAGACGAAATAATTCCTACGAACTCAAATTAGAGAATATCTGAAAGATATGGTATTTCTAGGGCGAAAAACAAAAGTTTTGTCCAGCTTGCGGCATTTTATAGCGCGAAGTATTAAGCATCTACTTTCCAACCCTTTTCTGGATTGCGTCCTCTTACCCCTTTAAAGTAATTTTCTAGAAATTCAAAATCTGCTTTTTCATCATCCGTGGGGTAAAAAGGCTTACCAAAAGTTAATTCTCGATTGGCATAATCCAATTTAGTTGGTATAATAGCGACGTTTGCTCCTTTGGCAATGTGATAAAATCCCGTTTTGAGGCGATCTACTTTTTCTCGTGTTCCTTCGGGAGCAATGCAGATAATAAATTCTTCTTTTTCATTGAAAATATCAACGACCGCATCGACAAAGTTTCCTCTTGCCGTACGATTCACAGGATATCCGCCCAACCAATAGAAAATTGGTCCCAAAGGTGGTCGAAATAGCGTGTGTTTGCCTACATATTTAATATCTAGTTTTAAGACACTCCGCGCCATTAAGCCCAGCGGAAAGTCGAGACTAGAAGTATGCGGAATGGCCGCGATGATATATTTCTTTAAATCTGGTGGAATTTCTACGATGAGCTTCCATCCCAAAACCTTAAAAATAAAGGCACAAATTGCTCTTATCATACGGAAATCATTTTAATACTTTTCAAGCGAAGTGCTCATATAATACGATCTGCAAAACTATGTTTAGCCTAGAAGTTATTTAAAAATAGGCGAAAATACCCGTTTTTCCCGAAGATGTTTAAAACATCTTCTAGGAATCCTTTTCAATCTATTTCTCAAGGATGTAACTAATTTATAAGAATTTAGTTTAATACTTTATTGAGCAATCACCGAGCTCGAAGCAATTGTTAAATTATCTCGGCTTATTAATTTACAACTAGTTTCTTTCTCATCTCAACAAAAAGCAATATTTTGTACGACTTATCAAAACTAAAGTTCGGATCAATTTATTTTTTGCTAAAAAACAGGCATGACGAACGACATTCGTTTTGAATAAAAAAAAAGACACTTTGAGAAACACGGTACTCATATTACTTACTAGCTTCTTGATCCTCAGCCAACTTACGGCTCAAAAAAAGGAGAAACCCCCTAAAGAAAAACCACTGGAGTTGGAATTTTCACTAAAAGGTGGTTTCTACCAAGATCCTTTTCGACTAGAATTGTTCTCCCCCGGAGCCAAAATCTACTATACGCTCGATGGCAGCCAACCCAATAAAAGTACAAAACGCTATCAAAAGCCGATTGCCATTGAAAAAAATACCACCATTCGGGTCGTAGCTTACAAAGACAAGCGCAAAAGTAAGATAAAAGCCCATAGTTATTTCCTCAAAGAACCAAAGTCTAGTTTCCCCATCGTTTCATTGATGGCACCACCAGAATTATTGTTCGATCCAGAAACGGGGATTTTCATGAAAGGCAATGGGGCAGTAGATAGTATCTGGTCAAAGCCTGGTGCTAACTTTTGGAGTCGATCCGAGAATTTAATCAACTGCGAAATCTTTGCCGCTGACGGAAAATGTGAATTTAACAGTGTCACCGGGCTGCGTTTATTTGGTGGCATGAGTCGATTATTTCCTCAAAAATCAATGACAATCGTCGCTAGAGATCGTTATGGTAAAAAAGTAATTAAAGAAAAAATATTTGGCAAACAAGGTCTTAAAAAGTTTAAATTCTTAGTGCTTCGGAATGCGGGAAGTGACTGGGGAAAATCGCATTTTAGAGATGCTTTCATGTGTAGTTTAGTAGAAGACTGGGATTTGGAAAAACAGGATTATCAACCTTCCCACGTTTATATCAATGGCGACTACTGGGGCATTTATAACATCCGTGAAAAAATCAATCGCTATTTTATCGCGGGACATTATGAGATTGGAAAAGACAGCATTGACTTGATTGAACATCAAATGTCTCTAAAAAGAGGCAGTACGCGCAAATACAAAGCGATGCTTCACTGGCTGGAAACACACGATCTTAGTGTGCCCGAAAATTACACCTACCTCCAAGGCTTAATGGATGTCAATAATTTCATGAATTATAAAATTGCGCAAATCTATTTTGACAATCAAGATGCAGGTGGTAATATCAAATTTTGGCGACCACAAACGCCGAATGGGAAGTGGCGCTGGATTTTGTACGATACCGATTGGGGATTTGGGCTCCACGATCCAAAAGCTTACAACAATAATAGCCTAGCTTTTCACACCGAACCCGACGGTCCTTCTTGGCCGAATCCGCCTTGGTCTACTTTTATTTTAAGAAAATTACTCGAAAATCCGACGTTCAAAAATCAGTTTATCATTCGCTTTACGGATCACATTAATCACAGCTTTAACCCCAAAACTGTAGTCGATAGAATCAATGCCTTTCACGCACTCATTGCGCCCGAAATGCCGAGACATTTAGAGCGTTGGAAACTTAGCGAAAAGAAATGGCTTAAGCATATTGAGATTATGAAGAATTTCGCAAAAAAGAGACCAGACTATGTTCGTCAACATCTCCGCGAAAAATTTAAACTCAACGAATTGGTTCGCGTCAAAGCCAGTGCTACGCCCGGTGGACAAGTCATCATAAATCAAACTGTCAAAGTTAGGACAGAAGGTTTCACGGGTAAATATTTTGCGGGGCTTCCCCTCCACGTCAAAGCAGTTCCTAACTTTGGGTATCGGTTTTCTCACTGGAAGGGTAGAAAAATTACCGAAGGCAACTACGAGCTTAATATTGACGTTCAAGCGGGAGAACAATATAATTTAATCGCAGTTTTTGAAGCGTACACCGATCAGCACGAAGGAAAAATTTTAATTAATGAAATCAGTTGTAATAATAAAAAAACGGGCGATTGGATTGAATTATACAACAATTCCGAAAAAAGTGTCTCCCTCGAAAATTGGGTAATTACCGACACCAACCACGATTATAAATTACCCAAACTCACCATTCGACCTCGGTCTTATGCCATCATCTGCGAAGATTCCGTTGCCTTTCGAAAAATATTTCCTAAGGCCTTTAACTTAGCCGGTGACATGGGATTCGGATTAAGTAAACGCAAAGAAGTTTTAGGCTTATTTAGCCCTAACGGCGCCGCCGTCGATAGCATCTCTTATCAATTAGAACCAACCGATACTATTTTTAGTTTAAGCCTTTTACTTCCTCAATTGGATAATAGCGATATTGACAACTGGGAAATCATTAAAGGGCAAGGTAGTCCTAATCATGCGAATCCTTATTTTCTGGAAAGTAGCATCAAAGCGAAACAAGAACTTTGGGTACGTGTTGGCGTAGCCGTCAGTATTTTTCTTACTTGTTTCCTCTTATTTTTTATGCAAAAAAAACGTAGCCGAAATCCAGCGTAAAATTGCTTCAAAAGGAAGTTGTTTCAAAAACAAAAGCCGATGACAATGAAGTTTAATAAAAATAGTGGTAAAAAATCGAAAGATAATGACCTCGGTTTTGGTACAGGCATGACAGAAAACCCACAGCGGTTTCTCCGGAAAGATGGTAGCTTCAATGTCATTCGCAAAGGAGGTAGCGACTACAGTATTTACCAGAAGTTGCTAGAAATGTCTTGGTGGAAGTTCATTGCATTGACCATCTTTAATTTCGTATTAATCAATTGTTTCTTTGCCTTACTTTTTTTGCTAAATGGTAGGGAATACATTGCGGGGACCGAGCAAGGAAGTTTTAGTGATCATTTTATGCAAGCATTTTTCCTAAGCGTGCAAACCTTCACTTCCGTAGGTTACGGCGCGCTAAGTCCGGTAGGGCTCAACGCCAATTTGATTTCTGCCGTCGCCGCTTTGGTGGGATTAATTTCATTTGCGATTGCAACCGGATTATTTTTTGCGCGCTTCTCCAAACCTAAAGCAAGAATTTTATTTAGCAACCAAGCCATTATCACTCCCTACCGAGAAGAAGAAATGAGTTTACAATTTCGCATTGCGAATCTTCGTAATAATAAACTACTCGACGTCGTCGCCACCGTCAACGTCTCTTGGCTCGAAAATAAGAATGGTAAAATCCGAAGACGTTTCACGGAACTAGCTTTAGAACGGGACCATCTTTTCTTTTTTCCACTCAATTGGACGATTGTTCATCCCATCACGCCTAAAAGTCCTTTTTATAAAAAAACACCACAAGATATCCATGAGATGAAAACCGAAATCCTGGTTTTGATTCAAGGCTACGACGAAACTTACGCGCAAACTATTCATAGCAATGAATCTTACATTGCAAATGAAATTATCTTTGATGTTCAATTTGTAAAAATGTACTACGCCAGTAGTCATTTACACAGTACCGTTTTGGAACTAGATAAAATCAGTACAGTAGAACCCATTCCGGAGGCCTAAATCAGCAATTTCCATAAAAATAAATTTCCCAGGGGTTAAACCTTCGCGCTAACTAGTCGTCTAACCTATAAATTCACACAATTTGCAGCGTGCCGTAAGTACTATATCTGATGACCACATTCTGAGCCTCTTGCAAAAAGAAGCTACTTACGAAGAAGGTTTCAAGCTTTTGGTGGAAAAGTACCAAGAGCGACTCTATTGGCATATTCGCCGCTTGGTAACGGAACACGACGATGCCAATGATGTGATTCAGAATAGTTTGATTAAAATTTACCGCAACATTGATAAGTTTGAACATAAATCAAAACTATATACTTGGTTGTATCGCATTGCGACGAACGAATCCCTTAGTTTTTTGAAACAAAAAAAACGAAAAGCGACCAATTCTATCGACGACGAAAGCTTAGGACTAAATCGCCCCTTAACCGCAGATGCCTATGTTGATGGTGACGACATTCAACGAAAATTAAAGGCAGCAATTAATACCCTACCCGAAAAGCAACGAATTGTATTCAATATGCGGTATTACGATGCGCTCAGTTACCAAGATATTTCTGATATTTTATCAACCTCAATTGGTGCGTTGAAAGCGTCTTATCATCATGCAGCAAAAAAAATTGAACAACACCTCAGAGCACACAGCGAAGAAAACCAATAAAATGAGTACCAGTACAAATGTAAAGAGCAATGAAGCATAAAAAAGAAATACAAGAAGAACTAGATCAAATCGCTCCCTTTTTGGCGAAAATCGAAAAGCAGGAAAGCTATCCGATTCCCAAGGATTATTTTGCTCAACTCGCTGAACAAATCAGTACGCAAGTTGCTTTGGAACCTCGTCAGAAAATTGCGACACAAGTTGCGCCGACTAGTTTCTGGACTTCGCTCACGAGTTTGTTGTCCAATAAATTCCGGATGAACTCCTTAGTCGCTGCTGCAAGTGTCTTGCTTTGTGTAGGAAGTTTCTTTTATTGGTCTTCAACGCAGCAAGCTGCCACGGAGACCATTGCTGCTGCACAATATTTGACTTACGTAGAAGAACACCTTGATGAATTTGAGGAAGAAATTTTACTAGAATTGAATCAGGAGGAAGATTTAGACATTGACCTTTTGACGGATACCGAAATTAAAGATCAAAACTTAGATAATTACTTAGAAGACGTTCTAGATGATCTAGACGATCAAAGTTTAGAGGAATTGTTGTAAGTAAATACTTTTAACTGACCGCTACAAAGTTGGTTAAAACAACTTCAATAAAAAGCTTAAATTTTAAATATGAATAAATTAATCTTAATTGCCGCCGCGTTATGCTTCTTTTTAGCGCCAAACTTAGCACAAGACGACAACTTGGATGGTGTCAGTGAGGAGCTCAATGAAAAGATTGAAAGCCAACGGATTGCTTTCTTAACCAATCGACTGCAATTAACGCCGGAAGAAGCCAAAGGTTTCTGGCCACTTTATAATCAGTACAAATCCGCAGAAAAAGCACTCCGTCAAAAACATAAACCTCCCAAAAGGGTAGAAAATATGACGGACGAAGAAATTGAAAAGCATATTTTAGCCAGTTTGAGTGTCGAAGAAGAAAAAGTAGCACTCAAGCGAAAGTTTTTCTTTCAGCTCAAAGCAGTACTGCCCATTCGTAAAATTGGGCGCATTCAGTCCGTAGAAAAAGCATTCAAAAGAAAAATACTCCGCGCAATCAAAGGAAAACGCAGAAGAGATAAAGAACAATAATCAGCTACTTTGAATAAAGTACCTGATCAAAATTTAGCAAAATTGCTTTTCCAAAGGAAGAGCAGCAGTTCAAGAGCCGTTCATTGCCTTTCATAGCAGTGAACGGCTTTTTTTTACTCAAAAACCTATCTTCATACGCTAATTATGCGTCACAGAAATAGCCCCTTCCTTCATTTTTCCCAAAAAGATACCTTTTCCGCTTATTTTAGCCTTTTTAGGTGGGAATAACTGTGACATACCAACGAAATATACTTGTAAAATGCTGTGACCTAGCCCTTTTTAAGCTTAAATTCTATTTTTTTTTGCAAATTGATGAGCGTATCGTTTAGTACTTTTTTCTACGAAAACACCTTACAGATTAACTACTTGAAAGCGAATATTTTTCCCCTAGGCCTCTTTGTAGCCCCTTGCAAAAGATAGCAACCGCACTTCCAAATAATAAATACTTCCTACCGTTATCATCACAGAAGCGGCCGTTTACTCAGGCAAAAAAGATCAAAGCATATTCGTTTGCGAAGAAACGAATGTCACAAATTACAAATATTTGTAATCTTTCCCACTTAATAACAAGACACGCTACGAAACAAAGTAAGGAAAATAATACTTTATTAAAGCTTACATGTATTTAGCAGTGTAAACGAGTACTTTAAATGCAAGCAATAAAACAATTTCAAATAAAAAATATGTTTAATTTATTAAAAAATAGAATGTTACATACCTTATTGATATTTTTAATACTTAGTTCTGTTTTTGTTTTTTTTGGAGAAATTTGAAAAAAAATTGTAGGTTTTTTGAATCTTTTTTATGTATATTTACCATTGTAGCGCTAAACATTAACCATGGAACAGCACAATTTTAAAGACAAACATATGCTCAAATACCTAGTTTCTGAGTACGAGGCTATGTCACAAAAAGGAACAGTAGGTTTCCTTGAGAAGAAGGCTTTCTTAGAGCTAATTGACCATTACGAAATGGAATCTCAGCTTGATAAGGCCATCGAAGTGATTGAATATGCCCTCCTTCAATACAGCTACTCTACCGAATTTTATATCCGGAAGGCGCAGTTGTTAATTGAAAAGAAATGTGCTTATCAAGCGATTGCTTGTTTAGAACATGCCGAAATATTATCTCCTTCCGAATTAGAAATTTTTCTATTCAAGGCAGAAGCGCTTTGCTCTTTAGGCAATTACGACGAAGCTTTTGAATTACTTCAAGCGCTGAAAGGGAAATTAAATAAAGAAGAACTTAGTGAGGTCTTGATGCTAGAAGCACACATCCATGAAAATCTAGAAGATTTTGATAAGATGTTCCGCTCGCTAGAGGATGCCTTATTAGCCAATCCTAAGAATAGTGTAGCTTTAGAAAGGGTATGGCTGAGCGTCGAACTATCGGCAAAGTACCAAGAGAGTGTTAAGCTCCACAACTACCTTATTGATCAAGATCCTTACTCTTATATCGCTTGGTACAACTTAGGTCACGCTTACGCTTGTCTGGAACGATACGAGGACGCCATCGAAGCATTTGAGTATGCTTACATCATTAACGAAAAGTTTGAATTTGCGTACCGCGACTGCGGAGAAATCTGTTTACGCGACAAGCAATACCACAAAGCATTGAAATGCTATAACGAAGCTTTAGAGTTTTTTGAACCCGATAGCGACTTTTTGTACAATATTGGGCAGTGCCACGAATTTTTACTAGAAGTGACTACGGCAAAATCTTTTTATAAAGAAGCCATTCTCCTAAATCCTGCCAATGACTTGGCTTATTACCGAATGGGCGAATGTTTTGTCAAAGAAAAGAAATGGAAAAGTGCCATTCACGCCTATCAAAAAGCACTGAACTTAGAAGGCAAACGAGAAGAATATATTGCTGCCCTAGCGGAAGTTTATTATCAAATCGACGATGAACAACAAGCACGGCTACTTTTCAAGAAAGCGGCAGATACCGCACCTGAAACCACGAAGTATTGGATTCAGTATGCTAGTTTTCTAATGGCCGTTGGTTCGCTGCACGAGGCCTTGCAGGTACTAGAGGAAGCAGAAGTTTACGCCATCGGAGTCGAACTCCTATATTGTCGCACCGCCTGTGAATTCATGCTGGGGCACCGACAAGAGGCACTAAGTCTGTTGCAATCCGCTTTATTGGAAAACTATAATATGCACGAATCCTTATTCGATTTGGTACCGGAAGTAGAAGGAGATCCAGAAGTGATTCACCTCATCCAATCCTATCGCGCATAAACTTTAGAATACAAAAAATTGGCTATCGCCAAAGAAAAGCTGTTGCAAAATATTTCTTGCAACAGCTTTTTTTTATGTCTTACGAAGCAAACTGATCTCCAGTCGTACATTAATCTAATCTCCTTTTGAAAATACCTCATTAAAGTCCTTGGATTTTTGATTATATATTATATATTTGCAATATGATTGGCACAAAATTTGTCCTTTCTACCATAACATCCCACAAACCCACCGTAATTAAGTTAACGCTTAAACTGAGTATCTTTTGAGTAAGGTCAGTCCAGTTGCTGCGAACACTTTAAGTCCTAAACCGATATAAATATTATTTCAAGCAATTATCCAAGTGATATTGAGCGACTAATACAATCGTTTAAATTAAGCTTCGATCATTCGCTTGGTGCATTGTTCCATTTTTTGTTGATGCTAATCGCTCGACAAATGATCGATGTTGCCATTTGCTTAAAAGTGATTTTCCTTTTAATAGCTACTATGAAAAACGAGTTTGACGATATGTTAGATAAGGTGCAACTTAGACTAACAGGATCAAACACCGCAGGCTTTTTGAAGTTGAACATATCATATCTGCCTGCATTACTGTGTACGGGAAGCAATTCCCCTGAGTAAAGCATTATGCGAAACGTGAATCTTGGTTTTTATGCCGCGATGGACACACGCTGTACTATTTAGCAGCAAGTCTAAACTGGTCATGATAATCAGAAGGGAAGAGACAAGTTGAACTAATGCAGTTAACAGTTATAATCTCATGATTTTTCCATCCTATAATGGATGATGCAAGTTATATGTCTATTGAATAGGCATAAAGTTGAACAGAGTCCTTTCTTGGATAAATGTACAATTCTATGCGTAGGAATTGGCGTTTTCCAAAGATTAAGAACGAATCTGTTTTTGGGATGTAGTCCCCCTCCTTAGAGGTTTGGAGGGGGAATTTTTTATGCGCCTTTTTGTATTAGGCTTAAAATTTCTTCTAGATATTCTCGGTGATTGGACAAACGAGGTACTTTGCTTTGTCCGCCGTATTTTCCTTTAGACTTTAGCCATCCGTGAAAAGTGCCTTTGGGAGCTAAATGCAAGCGTAGTCTTTCTAAGGCTAAACTTTTAAAGCGTTTGGCTTCGTAATCAGAATTGATGCATTGCAAATTTTCGTCGAGGAGTTCGTTAAACTTGTCCACGTCTTTTGGTGCTTTTTCAAACTCTACGATCCATTCGTGTCCGCCTTTCTCTTTACCACTAAAATAAATTGGTGCAACGGTGTATTCCCGAATTTTAGCATCAAGCTGCTGACAAGTCTTCGACAAAGCCATATCTGTATTCGCAACAATCACTTCCTCTCCAAAAGCATTAACGAATTGTTTAGTCCGCCCCGTAATAACGATTTTATAAGGACTCGTAGCAGTAAAACGAATAGTATCTCCTGGCACGTAGCGCCACAGTCCACTGTTTGTACTAATGACCATCGCATAGTTTTTTCCGACCTCTACGGCGTGGAGCGGAATTGCTTTAGGATTTTCTTGGTGCCATTCTTCCATCGGTAAGAATTCATAGTAAATGCCATTATCTAAAAGCAACAAAAGATCGTTGCTCTTCAAATCATTCTGAATGGCAAAATACCCTTCCGTTGCATTATAAATTTCCATATACTGAAGATCGGCAGAAGGCAACAACTCTTGAAATTGTTCGCGGTATGGAATGAAACTTACGCCACCGTGAATATATACTTCCAGTTCGGGCCAAACTTCCAGCATATTGGACTTTCCCGTAATTTCTAAAATACGCCTAAACAAAACGATGGTCCAAGTAGGAACACCACCGATCATGACCATTTTGCGTTCTTTACTGACAATTTCTGCCATCTTGCTAATCTTATCTTCCCAATTATCCATCAAGGCCGTTTCCAAATCCGGCGTAAAGAAAGGACGTGCCACATATGGCATTCGATCTATCATAATCGCCGATACATCTCCAATTCGCGTTTTAGGGTACGGGGCAAAATGTGATAAGCTTCCGCCCATTAATAAACTTTTGCATTCAAATTGTCTCGCATCGGGTTTATTTTGGTATACCAAATTGATGGTATCCCAAGTACCCCGAATGTGGCAAGTCCGTAGATTTTGGCTAGAAATAGGAATAAATTTACTTCGATCGCTAGTCGTACCAGAGGATTTAGAAAACCAGCGCGTTCGGCCATTCCAGAGGATATCTTTTTCGCCATGCATCATACGATTGATGTAAGGCTTCAAACTTTCATAGTCTTGTATTGGAACACGTTCTGCGAAGGCATCAGCGGATTTGATGCTTGCATAATCGAACCGTTTTCCCCATTCGGTATTTTTTGCCGTTTTCAACAACTGAAAGAGTAGTGCTTCTTGTACTTTATGAGGATGTTTCATAAAATGTTCAATCCGCTTTATACGTTGCGAAAAATACCAGGCGAATATTTTATTGATTGACTTTCTCACAAGTTTGTTTTACTAAAAAAAATCACGCTTGCTAGTAGCAAGCACTTACTTGTGTTGTTTAGATGAACCTCTTTTCCCAAATAATTGCGCTCCTTTAAAGTTTCGTTGCCAAAATAGCTGCAACTGTAAGCATTTCCCCAGTATAACCGTTGATTTCTCTGAGTGTTCAAATTCAGTCTTTCTATCACAACCTTCTCAAAATAAGGAATTTTGCGCTAAGAGCGTACGTAAAACCCCATTAATTGGTCAGAACAGACAAATTAAGCAGGAACCGTAAGGCTTATAGCTCTAATTTCAAGAAAGTTCCCGTATGACTTTCTGTGTGTTTAGCTATTTTTTCTGGTGTTCCCGCACAAAGCACCTCTCCACCTCGTCGACCACCTTCCAAGCCAATATCAATGATATAATCTGCTACTTTGATCACATCCATATTATGTTCAATAATGATTATGGTGTTTCCTTTGTCGACCAACTTATTGAGTACCCGCAACAATTGTTGAATATCTTCGAAGTGCAGTCCCGTTGTCGGTTCATCTAAAATATACAGCGTTCTTCCCGTATCCCGTTTGGAAAGTTCTTCTGATAATTTCACCCGTTGTGCTTCTCCTCCAGAGAGTGTTGTAGCTTGTTGTCCCAGCGTGATATATCCTAAGCCAACATCTTCTAGGGTTTTTATTTTACGATGAATATTAGGAATATTTTCGAAAAAAGTGACGGCTTCGCTGACCGTCATACTGAGTACATCATTAATGGATCTTCCTTTGTAAAGAATTTCCAAGGTTTCTCGATTATAACGCCGCCCCATACATTGCTCACAATCCACCTGTACATCAGGTAAGAAATTCATTTCAATGACGCGCTTACCAGCGCCTTGGCATTCTTCACAGCGTCCGCCCTTCACGTTAAAAGAGAAGCGTCCCATTTTATAGCCCCGAATTTTAGCTTCGGGCAAGACCGCAAATATTTTTCGAATATCCGTAAAAAGTCCCGTATAAGTCGCGGGATTAGAGCGTGGTGTTCGCCCGATTGGCGACTGATCAATTTCGATAACTTTATCGATATGTTCTAGCCCTTTAATTTCTTTATAAGCTAAAGGCTTTTTACGACTTTTATAAAAATGTTGGCGCAGAATAGGATAAAGGGTTTCGTTGATCAAGGTAGATTTCCCACTACCGGAGACTCCCGTAACGCAGCAAAATGTACCGAGTGGAATTTTAATAGAAACATTTTTTAGGTTATTTCCCGTTGCACCTTTCAACTCTAAATACTCGCCCTTTCCTTTTCTCCGTTCTTTTGGAACTTCTATTTTTTTCCTTGCCTTAAGGTAATCCGACGTTAAGGTTTTCTTTTTCAAAAAGTCTTTGGGCTTGCCCGCTGCTACTAGCTCACCACCCAATTTTCCCGCGCCTGGACCTAAATCAATAATATAATCAGAAGCCATCATGATATCTTTATCATGCTCAACGACCAAAACCGTATTCCCGATATCTGTCAATTCTCGCAAAGCTTCGATCAGTCGTTGATTGTCCCGTTGGTGAAGACCAATGCTTGGTTCGTCTAGAATATAAGTAATTCCCGTCAACTGAGAACCAATTTGCGTTGCCAAGCGAATCCGTTGTGATTCTCCTCCTGATAAAGTTCTAGCAGGACGATTAAGCGCTAAGTAATCCAATCCGACGTGCAATAAAAAACCGAGTCGCAAGCGAATTTCTTTTAGCACATCTTTGGCGATCAGAGCTTTCCGCCCCTTCATGCTTCCCTCTAAATCTTGCATCCAAAAAGCCAACTCTTTGATATCCATGAGGGCTAATTCAGAAATATTTTTGTCTTGAATTTTGAAGTGTCGAGATTCTTTTTTGAGTCGTTGCCCCTGACAAGCCTCACAAGTATCAATCGTCAAAAATTCTTCGGCCCAGCGTCTAATTTTTTCAGAGCTAGAATCTTTGTACCAACGCAATAACATATTCGTCAGACCGTCGTAAGCCAGATTATAAGTAAAATCATTTTTGCTATAATTCATATTGACGGCGAAGGTATCATTACCGCCGTACAGAATAAGTTCTAGCGCTTCTTTAGGAATATCTTTAACGGGCGTTGAAAACGTAAACTTATATTTTTTAGCAATTGCGCGCAATTGCTTGAACGTAAGGTTTTCTCTCACTTCCCCAAAGGGCAAGATCCCTTGTTTATTGATACTTTTTTTATCGTCGGGAATGACTTTGTCTAAATCTACTTTCTGTACTTCCCCTAAACCTTTACAGGCAGGGCAAGCACCGTAAGGCGAGTTAAAAGAAAACGCATTGGGAGAAGGTTCTTCGTAAGAAAGTCCCGTTTCAGTATCCATCAAATGCTTGCTAAAAGGAGTAACAAGACCGGTGTCATTATCCATAATCATAATCAGACCGTTTCCCATTTTCAAGGCGGTTCCAACCGATTGTGCGAGGCGATCATTCCGATCCTTTTGTACTTTTATCCGGTCGATAACGACTTCGATATCATGTACTTTATAGCGATCCAATTGCATAGAAGGAACGATATCTAAAATCTCTTCATCTACGCGTACCTTAGTGTAACCTTGTTTTCTGATTTGATCAAATAGCTCACGGTAGTGTCCTTTCCGCCCTCTAACTAAAGGCGCGAGGATAAGTATTTTTTTATTTTTAAAATTACTTTGCAAATGTTCGTTAATCTGATCCTCGTTGAACTTCACCATTTTCTTACCCGTGGTGTAGGCATAAGCATCTCCGACTCTGGCGAAGAGTAATCGCATAAAATCGTAAATTTCGGTAATGGTCCCAACGGTAGAGCGAGGATTTCGCCCCGTCGTCTTTTGTTCAATGGAAATTACAGGACTTAATCCGGTGATCTGCTCAACGTCTGGTCGTTCCATCTCTCCAATGAACTGTCGAGCGTAAGCCGTAAATGTTTCCATGTAGCGTCGCTGACCTTCTGCGTAAATGGTATCAAAAGCCAAGGAAGATTTTCCACTACCACTGATGCCCGTAATTACGACGAGTTGATTCCGAGGAATACTAACATCTACGTTTTTCAAGTTGTGAACTCTAGCCCCAACTACCTCAATAAAATCATTTATACCGGAAGCCTTTTTTTTCTTTGCCATGCTGGATTTTTATACCATTTTTTTACAAGTGTTGTTTAAGTAGGTTTACGAATTTATTAAACAACTTCATCTTAAAAAGTAACGCGCGTGTTGTTTTTGATTATTTTGCAAAAGTAAAGAAAATCTATTATTTGAAAACGAATCACTTTTTTACACTGCTACTTCCATCACTAATCTCTTCACAATCAACCGCAGTTTAGGTTCTGCCACCCGCGCTACCCCAATGACTTCTTCTATGGTTGTTTCCGTAATACTTTCGATGGGGTAACACTGATTAGAAACGATGGATGCTACAAAAACCGTCATACCTGAATGCCGCGCAACGATCACTTCTGGTACCGTAGACATCCCTACTAAATCGCCACCAACACGATGAATAAAATTATACTCCGCAGGAGTTTCCAAATTAGGTCCTTGCAAGGCAAAGTAAACCCCTTCGTGAAAACGAATATTAGCTTCCGTGGCAATTTTTTTAGCTTGTTCGATCAACGTACGATCGTACGTCTTGAGCATATCGGGAAAGCGAGGACCTAATCGTTCGTCATTGATCCCTCGGAGTGGATTTTCCGGTTGAAAGTTAATATGATCTTTGACGAAAACAATATCCCCAGGCAAAAAATCTGGATTGGTGCTTCCTGCCGCGTTGGAGATAAACAATCGCTGGACGCCTAAAAATTTTAATACCCGAACCGGAAACGTCACTTGTTTCATGCTATAACCTTCATAATAATGAAAGCGGCCGGCCATTGCGACAATTGGCTTTCCAGCTATTGCACCAAATACTAATTTCCCTTTGTGGCTTTGGACCGTAGATACAGGAAAATGAGGGATATCCTTGTAAGGAATCTCATCGTAGACATCAATCGCATCTGTCAAGTTTCCGAGTCCAGTCCCTAGAATAATACCATATTGAGGCTTATAAGAGGTTTTAGTTCTGATGTATTTTACGGCTTCTTGAATTTGGTCGTATTTCATAGCTCTTGTTTAAGTTCCAAATCACAAAATCCAAATTCCAAAACACTTGACTTTTGGACAAGCCTTCGGGTAAACCTTGGGCAGTTAAAAATTTGTGATTTGGAAATTGAGTTTTGAATATTGGTCCTTGGTCTTTTTAGATTAATTAATCAACGATTAGAGTTTTTTTATCCAAATCTTGTTGAAGCATATTCTCAGGTAGTTC
>CALFBG010000248.1 GCA_937951685.1 uncultured Saprospiraceae bacterium
AGTAGTAAAGAGTATTGATACCCACATTCAGGACAAGTCCTAAATCCCGTATGCTGATCAGCGGAATCCAGTATATTTTCATTTCTACTCATAATTGTCTGTGTTTTAAATACTGAAGTTGTAAGTACTAAGACAAAATTAATTTGCCATTAAATGATGTTATATTCTGTACAGGATTGGAGTAACCAAGAGGAAACAAGTTAATCAATAATTTCATTGGTCTTGGTGCTTATCTTAGCAGTTATTTTGTAAAAACAAAATATGAAAGTGACTAACAAACCTAGCATTAATACACTGTGTACTAAGTAAGGTTCTATTTTGAAGGATTTATTTTTAGGCGAGAACAAGGCAAAAAATTGCGCCTAGCAGGGCTATGGTTCCTTTTTTTAACGCAGTAATCGTCAAAAAGAAGTCTTCAAAATGAAGTATTATTTATTACATAGTGTATTTAAGACTTTACAGATTAAGTAAATGCCTTTAAATTTCGCAATTTTAATATTTTATAGCTAATTTTGTTCGTTTGAAGTTGTTTTAAATAACTTGATCTCGATTAAACTTCAGTAATAAAGGTCTCAATTCAATTGCTCAGACCACTTTATTTACTGTGAAACACTTAAAAATAAGTAAGCAGATAGCAATACCTTGATTGAGGTAGCAGCTATCGGTGTACTTACAAACCCCCAACGGTAGCATTCGTATGGCGACAAAAAAAAGGAGTAAGGGTAGAGGACAACTCTCTTTTAACCTTGGTATCAATGATGAACGAATACCAAAGTTAGTTGGAATATTCTGCCTGTTTTTCGCATTCTATTTATTTATAGCTTTTTCTTCTTACCTCTTTACTTGGCAAGTAGACCAAGACCGCGTATTGAGGTTTTCTTGGGGCTTACTCCTAGAGGGCGACGTAGAAATGGCTAATTGGCTAGGTCGATTGGGCGCAATCGTTTCCAATATGTTCTTCTATTGGGGATTCGGTCTGCCTTCTTACATCTTCGTTTTCTTGACGAGCGTATTTGGCGTTGCCTTAATTAAACGGACTCCCTTGAGCCGTTTTATGGGCTTGTTGCGCTATTCCGTTCTAGTACTGGTTTTCTTAGCGTTATTCTTAGATTTTATTTTTAGCAATTCCGAATTTCCTTGGGGCGGCGCCTTTGGGAAAGGTGTCGGTGGTTGGCTCAATAACTTTGTTGGTGACGTAGGAATGGTCACTTTATTTATCTTCCTCGTATTTGGATTTTTGGTTTGGATCTTTAATCCAAATTTCAATGAATTAACGATGGAAAAGCTCTGGTTTGAAATCAAAAGCTTTTTTCAAGATCTTCGGAGCGGGCGAATTTTTCAATCCAATGTCAAAACTACGCCAAGACCTAAAGCTTTACCCTCAACTCTCCGACCCACAAATCAAAAAACGGCAGAAGAACAAGCTGCAGTGCCACTTACTACCAGTGGAGAAAATACATCTACCAATAATGAAGCGACTGATTCAGGCGTTCCCTCGGAAGCAGGCGCTAAGCTTACCGCCGCCGAAACCCTCCGTGGAGAGCAGTTGGCTTTTGATATGCCCAACAAAAAAGATCGCGTCAAACCTAAATCCTTGGATCTTGATTCAGAGTTAGAAATTAATATTCCTTCGGGACAGCCTACTAACAAGGAGGATGATAATGATCGCAAAGCGCCTACACCGGAAGAAGGAATCGCCATCGCAATGGATAATCGTGGGCACAACGAACCTTATGATCCTACCCTCGAACTTTCTTCTTATGAACATCCGGTTTTGCAGTTGCTGCAAAGCTACGATGATCAAAAATTTGAAATTGATCGTTCCGAATTAGAACAAAACAAAGATCAAATTATTGAGACTTTGTTGAATTATAAAATTGAAATTATAAAAATTAAAGCGACCATCGGTCCTACCGTAACGCTTTATGAGATCGTCCCCGCTCCGGGGGTACGGATTTCAAGAATTAAAAACTTGGAAGACGATATTGCCTTAAGTCTTTCCGCATTGGGTATTCGGATTATTGCCCCCATTCCAGGGAAAGGGACAATCGGTATAGAAGTACCGAACAAGAATAAGCAAATGGTCGCATTGCGAGAATTGCTGGTTCACGAGAAATTTAAACGCGCGAAAATGGATTTGCCCATCGCACTGGGAAAAACAATTTCTGATGAAGTCTTTGTGGCCGATTTAGCGAAAATGCCTCACTTGTTGATTGCCGGAGCAACGGGACAAGGAAAGTCCGTTGGGGTCAACGTGATCTTGATGTCTTTACTGTATAAAAAGCACCCTTCGCAAGTAAAGTTCGTCTTGATTGACCCTAAGAAAGTGGAACTCTTTCCGTACAGTAAAATTGAAAAACATTTCTTGGCTTGTTTGCCAGGATTGGATGAAGCGATTGTCACCGATACTACAAAGGTTGTACACACCTTGAACTCTTTGTTGATCGAGATGGACGAGCGTTATAATTTATTGAAAAAAGCACATTCTCGGAATATTCGAGAATATAACCAAAAGTTTGTATCTCGAACGTTAAATCCGAATAAGGGACACCGTTTTATGCCATTCATCGTCTTAGTGATTGACGAGTTTGCAGATTTGATTATGACAGCGGGGAAAGAAATTGAACTTCCCATTGGAAGACTTGCACAGTTGTCAAGAGCCGTAGGGATTCACTTAATTATTGCCACCCAGCGACCTTCCGTAAATATTATTACGGGAGTTATCAAAGCCAACTTCCCCGCGCGGATTGCCTTTAAGGTGACCGCAAAAGTGGATTCTCGTACGATTATTGATACGGGTGGTGCCGATCGTTTGGTCGGTCGGGGAGATATGTTACTTTCCTTTGGTAGTGATTTGATTCGCTTACAATGTGCTTTTGTAGATACTCCAGAAGTCGAAAAAGTTATTGATTTTATATCAACCCAACAGGGTTATCCTACACCTTTTTATCTTCCTGAATTTCACGGAGACGATGCGACCGATACGAAGTCAGGAGTCAAAATCTCTGAATTAGATGATTTGTTTCAAGATGCTGCTCACCTCGTCGTGCAAAACCAGCACGGCTCCACTTCTATGCTCCAACGCCGAATGAAGTTAGGCTGATCATGACTGTAACGCTTCATGCGGCTACGGCACTGAGTACGATCATTGTTTTCAGGAAGGATATTGCTGAGATATTTG
>CALFBG010000249.1 GCA_937951685.1 uncultured Saprospiraceae bacterium
CATCAAACAGTGTATAAAGAATACGAATACTGTAATGATCCATGCGAAACTTCGGGCTAAGAAAATCCTCGAATGTGGCTGGCATAAAAACATTAGATAATGAAATTTGGAACCAAAGCAATTCATGCTGGTGTTGAACCAGATCCGAGTACGGGGGCAATCATGACACCGATTTTTCAAACCTCTACTTACGTGCAATCAGCGCCGGGTAAGCATCAAGGGTTTGAATATGCGCGCACACAAAATCCAACAAGATTAGCTTTAGAAAAAAGCTTAGCGGCTTTAGAAAATGGACACGATGCAATCTGTTTTGGTAGTGGCTTAGCGGCAATGGATGCTATTCTTAAGACCTTAAGCCCCGGCGACGAAATCATTTCTACCAATGATTTGTATGGTGGTTCTTATCGGTTGATGACTAAGATTTACAGCCGCTTTGGTATAAAGTCTCATTTCGTGAATATGGACGATACCAAAAAGTTGGAAAAATTAATTAACGCCAATACCAAATTGATTTGGATCGAAACGCCTACGAATCCAATGCTCAACATTGTAGATATTCGTAAAGTGGTTAGAGTTGCGAGCAAACATAAAATCAAAGTTTGTGTAGATAATACTTTTGCTTCGCCTTATTTACAAAATCCAATTGACATGGGAGCGGATATGGTATTACATTCTGCAACGAAATATTTGGGCGGGCATTCTGATGTTATCTTAGGAGCCGTAGTCGTCAAGACGGCGGCACTGGCAAAAGAATTACACTTTATTCAAAATGCGGCGGGCGCTGTTCCTGGACCTCAAGATTGTTTCTTGGTATTGCGTGGAATTAAAACCTTACACCTACGCGTAGAAAGAGCTTGTAAAAATGCGAAGAAGATCGCTAAGTATTTACAGATGCATCCGAAAGTAGGGAAAGTATATTATCCCGGATTTAAAGATCATCCTAACCACGAAGTCGCTAAAAAGCAAATGCGAGACTTCGGAGCTATGGTTTCTTTTGATTTGAAAAAAGATAGTGAATCCACGGCGAGAAAAATCATGAGTAGTACCAAACTTTTCTCTTTGGCAGAATCCTTAGGTGGGGTTGAGTCCTTGATTGGTCATCCCGCAACGATGACTCATGCCTCTATTCCAAAGAAAGATCGCATGAAGGTAGGTTTAACGGATTCGTTAATGCGATTGAGTGTTGGCGTAGAAGATGTAGATGACTTGATCGAGGATCTTGAAAATGCTTTTGCTAATATCTAAGCAAGTTTTTGAGGCGAACGTTACGCCATGGATTCAATAAAAACTTTTCTCAATTGCGGTTGAGAAAAGTTTTTGTTTTTGAATAGTACATCATCAAAATTTGAATTATCCTTGACGGAATCAGACGCTTTAAGGTGAAAGCTTATTGTCAAAACAACCTACTTAGTATCGCTCAATTTTTTTTTAAAAAAAAGCTAAAATATTTATGGAATTTCTGATCAAAAGAGATCCTTGTTATAGATACATCTAAGTACTAAAACAAAAAGAATGAATACTTACAAGACAAACTTCGTTAGCATCAAAGAATGGGCAGAAGAAGATCGACCACGGGAAAAGCTCCAAGCGCAAGGGCGTCAATATTTAACCGATGCAGAATTGTTAGCGATCTTATTAGGTAGTGGTTCTCGATCTGAAACGGCAGTTGGATTGTCATTACGAATTTTGCAAGCAGTGGATAACAACTTGCACGAGTTGGGCAAACAGTCTATCGGTGCATTGATGCAATATAAAGGTATTGGTGCAGCTAAAGCGATTACGATTGCTGCTGCGATGGAGTTGGGGCGAAGGCGACAAGGGGCAGCAGTGAAAACAAAAACTAAGATTACTTGCAGTGGAGATGCTTACGAAATTTTGGCACCAATGCTGGCTGATCTGCCTCACGAAGAATTTTGGCTACTTTTGCTCAATCGTTCCAACGGTGTAATCTGTCGAGAGAAAATTAGTAGAGGCGGAATCGCTGGTACTGTTGTGGATGCGCGAATCATTTTTAAAAAAGCTTTAGAACACCTAGCCTGTGCCATGGTTTTATGTCATAATCATCCGTCGGGTAATTTGAATCCTAGTCAAGCAGATATCGAGGTGACCCGAAAACTCAAAAAAGCGGGCGCTAGTTTAGATATAACGGTAATTGATCACCTGATCATTACAGATAACGCTTATTTTAGCTTTGCGGATGAGGCAATGTTATAGACTTTATAATGAAGGAAAAAGATTACCTTTGTAGCAACAAATAACTAAGAAAACTTGTTGCTAAGTAAATGGATCAGTTCATGGTCTTCGAATTAAATCACTACTCTTTGGTTAAAACCACATGGATAAAAATAAAATAGATTATTTATTGCTAGGAAGAATTTTGGCTTTAGCCAAACCTTACACTAAGATCTTTTTGTTAGCGGGAATCTTGGCAGTCATCTTAGCCCCCTTATCTACTTTGCGCCCTTACTTGATTAAAGTAATGGTGGATGACCACATTTTTCAGTATGATATTGAAGGAATGACGCGGATTGCATTGTTAATTTGTGGCGTTCTGTGTATTGAAGTCGTTTTGCGTTACGTTTTTATCTATTCGAGTAGTTGGTTAGGGCAGTCGGTCATTCGAGACTTGCGGGTACGAGTATTTAACCACATTGTAGCTTTTCGCTTAAAATACTTTGATACGACGCCCATTGGGACTTCCACTACGCGAACCATTAACGATATCGAAACGATCAATACCGTTTTTTCTCAGGGGGTGATTACGATTCTTGCAGATATATTAACCTTGCTGGCGGTTTTGGGTATTATGCTTTATACTAGTTGGAAACTAACGCTCGTCTGTTTAACGGTTCTTCCTTTCTTAATTATGGCGAGTTATATTTTCAAAGAAAAAGTAAAAGCCTCGTATCAAATTGTTCGAACGCAGATTTCTAAAATGAATGCCTTTTTGCAAGAGCGTATTTCTGGGATGCGCATTGTCCAAATTTTCAATGCGGAAAAAACGGAAATGGCTAAATTTAGAGTGATCAATCGAGCGTACACGCACGCAAATCTTAAATCTATTTTGTACTACGCCATTTTCTTTCCCGTCGTAGATATTATTTCTGCTACTTCGCTGGGTTTAATGATTTGGTGGGGAGCACGTGGCGTAATTAGTGGCGACGTAACTTTAGGTGCCTTGGTTGCTTTTCCGATTTTCTTATCGATGATGTTTCGACCGATTCGAATGTTGGCGGATAAATTTAACACCTTACAGATGGGAATGGTTGCTGCGGAACGGGTTTTTAATACTTTAGACAATACCAGTCAGATTGATGATGATGGGACCAAGCAGATTCAAAAATTGAAGGGAGAAGTGCGCTTTGAAAATGTGAAATTTGCCTACAATGCTTTAGATTATGTGCTTAAGGATATTTCTTTTGAAATTAAACCTGGAGAAACCTTAGCAATAGTAGGAAGTACGGGCTCTGGAAAAACCACGATTATCAATACTTTGAATCGCTTTTATGAAATTCAAAGTGGTTCGATTAAAGTTGATGGTACGGATATCCGTGCTTATGATTTAGCGAGTTTACGGAGTCGGATTGCGGTTGTTTTGCAAGATGTATTTTTGTTTTCCGGTACGGTGATGGAAAATATTACTTTACGAGACGATAGTATCTCCGAGGAAGCCGTCATTGAAGCCGCCAAAATGATTGGTGCCCACGAATTCATCGAACGTTTACCCAATGGCTACCAATACCAAGTAATGGAACGGGGCGCTAGTTTATCCATGGGACAACGACAATTAATTTCATTCGTACGTGCCCTTGTCTTTGATCCTGATATTTTAATTTTGGATGAGGCGACCTCTTCAATTGATCCCGAAACAGAATCCGTTATCCAATATGCAATTGAACAATTAATTGCTAAGCGGAGTTCTATCATTATAGCACATCGACTTTCTACGATTCGACATGCAGATAACATAATGGTTATGCACAAAGGGGAAGTACAAGAGTTTGGTTCGCACGAAGAATTGCTGCAAATTGACGATGGTCATTATAAAGAATTGTACGAAATGCAGTTTCTTTCCTCTAGCTTGCTGTAATTTTGGGCTAGATTTTTCCTGTAAAGCCTAAATAAGCTTATCTTTTCATCGGATATTTTCGGATTTCAATCAGAGAACCCTATACAAACGTCTAAAGCTTTCGATAAGTAGAAACAATTGATTAAATTTAAAGGTTTTAATAGTAAAAAATCAAAAATGGAAAATCGAAGGAATAATTTTAATTTTAATAATAGAGTAGAAGGAAATCCCTTTAGCTCCATCACTAGTGTCTTATTTTTAGTCTTAGCTTTCGTCGCATTGTACTTCATTGCAACGGGGATTTTTAAGATTTTGGCTTGGTTGGCTCCGGTGATGTTGATTGCGACCTTAATTATTGATTATAAAGTAGTCGTGAATTATGGAAAGTGGATCGTTAGCTTATTGTCGCGTAATCCCTTAATGGGCATTGGTGCAATATTGTTAACCTTTTTTGGTTTCCCAATTGTTGCGGGCTTCCTTTTAGGAAAAGCTCTGGTCAAAAAGAAAGTTGGGAAAATGACCCAAGAGTTTCAAAAACGGCAAGAAGGAGAATATACAGATTTTGAAGAGGTTGATAGCCGCCCTAGTGTGCTAGACTTACCGTCGATGGAACCGCGACATGATTATAACGAATACGAAGATTTGCTCGACGACGATACCGTATAATTGCCCTTAGCCGAGCAATGCTACCCGCTTCGTAAGATCCAACGCCAATGATGATTTTTTATGCTGTGCTTGCTGGCTTACTTTCAGTAGCCTATCTGATCATCATGTTTCGGTATTGGATCTACTGGGAACGTTTGCCACAGTGGGAACTTCCACTGGCGTATATCGCCAAAACTACCGTAAGCATTATCATCCCCGCTCGAAACGAAGCAGCGCATATTGTCGCTATTTTACAAGCCATTCAACAACAAAACTATCCTGAATCTTTACTTGAAGTCATCGTTATTGATGATCATTCAGAAGATGAAACGGCAAGCTTGGTTCAAGCGTTTCAAGGACTGTCCGTTCAATTGCTGTCCTTAGCAGATCACGTAGGAGCAACCCAAAATAATTCTTACAAAAAATACGCGATCGAGTTAGCCATACAGCGCGCAAAAGGAACACTAATCGTAACGACGGACGCCGATTGCGTGATGGGAAAAGATTGGCTAAACTATTTGGTTTCTTATTACCAACAAACGGGAGCAAAACTACTTGCCGCTCCCGTCAATTTCTTCCAAGAAAAAAGTGGAATGGCTCGTTTTCAGTCCCTCGATTTTATTGGAATGATGGGCATTACTGGTGCGGGGATTCATGGTGGATTTGGAAACTTGTGCAATGGTGCAAACCTAGCGTACGAGAAAGCAGCATTTTTTGCCGTCGATGGTTTTACGGGGATTGATACTTTAGCATCTGGGGATGATATGTTGCTAATGCAAAAAATGAAAAAGCAATTTCCCGAACAAATCGCTTTTGTTAAACATCCAGCGGCTACCGTATACACTACGGCGAAAGAGGATTGGCGAAGTTTTATTCAACAGCGGATTCGTTGGGCTTCTAAATCTTCGGTGTACACCGCTTGGGAAGTGCAGTTGATTTTAGTACTAGTTTTTTTATATTGTGTAAATATTTTTATTGGATTACTGTGTTGGCCATTTGTTGCGGGAATGATTTGGTGGCTTGGTGGTCAATTGCTAGTCAAAATAAGTATTGATTATTTTTATCTGCGACGGATGAGTAATTATTTTGGTCGGTCAGATTTAATGCAATATTTTCTTTCCTCTCAGTTTTTGCATATTGCTTACATTGTAGGAATTGGTTTGCTGGCGAACCTCGTTAAAAAATATGAGTGGAAAGGAAGGAAAATCAAGTAATGATTTTAGGCTAAAGCAGAAAAGTTGAAAGCATTCAATTTAAGAACAGCGTTACAACATCCGGAGGAGACCCAAGAATTATATATTCATGGGTTAGTCTTAGCTGAATTTCCAAAAGAGATTTTAAGACTAAAGCAATTGCGGAAATTGGAGTTGACGAGAAATCAACTAACGCGTATTCCCGAAGCAATTAGTCAGTTGACTCAATTGGAAGAACTCGTCATTAACGAGAATCAACTCCGCGAACTACCCGCAAGTTTGAAAGCGCTTCCCAATCTCAAAGTGATAAACCTAGCAGAAAATCAATTCTCTGATTTTCCATCCGTCTTACTGTCTTGTCGTCAGCTTCAATTGATATCATTCTATGCGAATCAATTAAATGATCTTCCAGCGGAAATAAGTCAACTACAAAAATTAGAAAAACTTTATTTAGAAGATAACCAAATCTCTACTTTAGCAGCAACCATTGCCACCTTACCCGTATTAGAAGTTTTGCATTGTGCTAAAAATCGTATTCAACGATTACCAAAGAATCTAGGACAGTGTAAACAATTAAAAGTACTGAATCTTGCTCATAATGAACTTCGACAATTTGTTAATACAATATCTCCTGCTACACAATTACAAACTTTAGTATTAGATGGAAATAAATTCAAAACGTTTCCTTTAGCCCTTCTAGCTTGCACGCAGCTCGTAGTTTTGTCTCTCCGAAAATGCAATCTCAAAACAATTCCAAAAGAGATTAAGCAACTTCAGTTACTTCAACATTTTGACCTTGCCGCTAACAAATTGCAGCGCTTACCCGAGTCAATTTCAGAATTGACTAAGATTGGAGATTTGTTGTTGGAAGAAAATAAAATTAGCGACTTACCAATAGGCTTGCTATACTTGCAGCGTATTCGGCGGTTGAATATTTCAAAAAATCCTTTAAAAAACTTGCCCGCCAATTTGTTTAAATTAACGTGGCTACAACATTTAGCGATTCTGGGAACTTGGGATTTGCAACCGATAGAAAGCGGAGCTGCTAACTCGGCTCCTTTGTTGGCCGCCAAGCATTTAACGGATCAATATCAACAAAACCCAAGTCCTGCGACGAGTGCTATAATACAGTTTTTAAACGATTTACTTTATTTCAAACAGCTTGATGAATTAGAGATCAGCACCCGCTATTTAACAAAAAAGCAAATCAAGCATCTTTTAAAGTTCATTAAAATTTGTCGCCAGCAAAAGTTGCCCGATGAATTACGTAGACCATTTTTTCAACTCTCTCTCGGAGCAGCAGCGACGGCATCTATTCCGGAAGATATTTTGTGGCAAGCTTTAACGTTCAGACAAGCTACGGTACGGAAAGTAGCTTTGGAGCGTCTACAGGCACTGCATCATATTTCGACGAGGGAACATTCGCTGACGAGAGAAAGTTGCCTTCTATTTCTAGGAAGGAGCGCGGTAAATACGAAGGCGATTAAACAGCGAGTTGAAAAATTAGGTTTGCTCGTAACGGAGCAGTATGAGGAAAGGGTTACGCACGTGGTGCTAGGAGAATTTCCCGCCTTAGCTTGTCGGAAGCAACTAATGGAAGCTCCAGAAAAATCATTCGTACTACTCGCCGCTCATCAAGTTATGCAATTTTTGGTCCGTACGGAAAGCAGTTTTTTACAACAAAAAGATGCAGCAACTACTCAGGAGAATTTATCTAATTTATTGCTAAGTAAACAAGAGGAAAGTGTTGCGCTCGGCTTACAAATTTTAAAGCAAACGACTTTGAATACCGCTTTGGTTACAGACCTATTCATCGTATATAAAACCAGTAAATTCACTAAACAGAAAGCTACGATTCGTAATTTATTTGGTATGTATTTAGATGCTCCATCGCGGCGTATTTTTCAAACAGTTGACTGGAAAAAACTCTCGGCAGGTAATCCAAGTGAAGCAGACCTTGAGGATAAATTAGCGGGAAGTATATTTGATGCGGGGCGCATTCTACGATATTTAAAGCGGTCTTAAGGTTCCGCTTAACGCATAAAAAAGACCTTGAATGCAATGATGCAGTTCAAGGTCCTTTCGTTTAGCAAAAGCATTGCTTTTATCTTTTACTTTTATCTTTTAAACATCGACGTTAGCGTATTTTGCATTGGCTTCAATGAAAGCTCTTCGTGGTGGTACTTCGTCTCCCATGAGCATAGAAAATATCCGATCCACTTCTACAGCATCCTCGATATTTACTTGTCGTAACGTACGATTCGTCGGATCCATTGTCGTTTCCCAGAGCTGATCGGCATTCATCTCCCCAAGTCCCTTATAGCGTTGTGTTTTAACGGAAGCTTCGTTTCCACCTTTAGCGTATTGAGTGATTGCATCTTGGCGTTCTTCTTCACTCCAGCAGTAACGGAATTGCTTTCCTTTTTTTACCATGTATAATGGAGGAGCTGCAATGTAGATATAACCATTCTCAATCATTGGGCGCATGTAACGGAAGAAAAAAGTAAGAATCAGGGTAACGATGTGGCTACCATCAATATCGGCATCACACATGATGACTACTTTGTGGTAACGCAACTTTTCCATATTCAAATGGCGTTCACCGTCTTTTTCTTCGATGCTTACGCCGAGAGCCGTAAACATATTCTTGATTTCTTCGTTTTCGTAGATTTTGTGCTCTAGTGCTTTTTCTACGTTTAAGATTTTACCACGCAAAGGTAGGATCGCTTGAAAAAATCGATCACGACCTTGTTTTGCCGTACCACCCGCCGAATCTCCCTCAACTAAGAAGATTTCAGATTCATTAGGATCTTTGGAAGAACAATCGGATAATTTACCAGGAAGGCCACTGCCCGTGAGTACATTTTTTCGTTGTACCATTTCTCGCGCTTTGCGAGCGGCATGACGAGCGGTAGCGGCAAGAATTACTTTATCAATGATTCTTTTGGCTTGCTTTGGATTCTCTTCTAGATAATGCTTAAGCGCTTCTCCCACGGAACGAGATACGATACCCGTAACTTCTGAGTTTCCAAGTTCTCCTTTGGTTTGACCTTTAAATTGAGGTTCGGGAACTTTCACCGAAACAACCGCCGTTAGTCCTTCTCTAAAATCCTCTCCAGAAATGGCAAATTTTAATTTCTTGAAAAGACCATTATCATCTCCATATTGCTTGAACAAGCGATTGATGGCTCTACGAAAACCTGCAACGTGCGTACCACCTTCTCGTGTATTAATATTATTGACGTAAGAATAAATGTTTTCAGAGTAAGAAGTATTGTATTGTAACGCAACTTCTACCTCTACGTTTTCTTCCTTTGCGGTAACGTGAATAGGCACATCAATTAGATTAGTTCGAGCTTCGTCGAGGTACATGACGTACTCTTTCAAGCCACCTTCCGAGTAGAAAAGTTCGGTTTTGAAGCTACCGTCGTCTTCCTTTTTTCGCTCGTCAATCAAAATCAAGCGCAACCCACTATTGAGGTAAGAGAGTTCTCGCAATCGACCAGCCAAGGTCTCGTATTTATATTCAATGTGTTCAAATATACTCGGATCGGGTAAGAAGTGAATTGAAGTACCATTTTTATCGGTTTCGCCAATCATTTCAACTTCAGTCTGTGGTATCCCTTCACTGTACTCTTGTGTAAAGATTTTACCTTCTCGGTAGACCTCTGCTTTCAGCATAATGGAGAGTGCATTCACACAAGAAACCCCTACACCGTGAAGACCACCAGAAACCTTATAAGTATCTTTATCAAACTTACCACCAGCGTGGAGTACCGTCATTACAACTTCTAAAGCAGACTTTTGTAACTTCTCGTGCATCCCGGTTGGAATACCACGACCATCATCAATAACCGTGATTGAATTGTCGGGATGAATGGTAGTTGTAATTTGACTAGCGTGACCCGCTAAGTGCTCATCAATAGAGTTATCAATGACCTCCCAAACAAGGTGGTGAAGTCCCTTGGTGTCTGTACTTCCAATGTACATTCCGGGCCGTTTTCTAACGGCTTCTAAGCCTTCTAATGCGGTAATATTATTCGCACTATAATCACCGTTAGGGCTCGTCTTTTTATTCTTTTCTTCAGTTGTGTCCATAAGAGCAAATATACAATTTTTTTACGTCAAATTAAAGGATTTTTTACTTCGAAATCTACAAAGCGTAGTCACATTTTCATCTTTCTCAAGATTTGCCTTGTCGAAGGGAGGGAATTGCCTAACTAGGAATCGATCAGAATAGCTTAATAACTGATTTTCAGGTGTTTTTAGTATGGATAAAATTTTTTAGTCTAAGTTTTTTGACTAATCTTTGTTGAAATTAGCGGATAAACTTATGATGCGAAAAGAGGTTCCTACGTACCGTAAAAAAGGATTATTTGGGAGGATGAAAGCCCTGTTTCGAAATCCCCTTAATTTTAGTGCCGAAGTGCGGCAAGAATTGGGTGATTTTGCGAAAGTAGATTTGGGCTTTCGGACGATCTATCTCGTCTCCAATCCCGCAGCGATTAAGCACATTTTACAGACCAATAATAAGCGCTACGGGAAGAGTCCTGCCTACGAACAACTGAAATTGGCTTTAGGCAATGGATTAGTGACCAGTAAGGGAGATTTTTGGCGTAAGCAACGCCGACTCGCGCAACCTAGTTTTCATAAAAAACGCTTGGAGGAACTCTTTGCGGGCATGGTGGAAGAAACGAGTAAGTATTTGGAGCGCTTGGAAGCGCGAAAGGATCGAGAATCACCTACGGACATCTGCGAAGAGATGGCTAAAATTACGGCTACAATTGTTTTGAGGACTTTATTTAGTGCCGACAATAAAGCAAACCTCAAATTACTTTACGAAACAATCAACGAAGCGCAGGAATATGTACTGTATCGCACGAATTATCCTTTCTTGATTCCTTTTTGTTACCTCAACGGAAGGCATCGGAAATTCAAAAAACAGCTTAAAGTTTTTGATGATATCATTTACGAAATTATCAACCAAAGAAAAGAAAGTACGGAGCAACCTGCCGATTTACTCTCGATGCTGTTGCGCGCACGCGACGAAGAAACGGGAGAAGGCATGAGTGACCAACAATTGCGCGATGAAGTGATTACTCTTTTTGTGGCCGGACACGAAACGTCTGCCAATGCTTTAAGTTGGGCTTGGTATGCTTTAGCAAAAAATCCAGCAGTCAAAATGAAGTTACGAGCAGAAATAGCGGCAGTCTTAGGCGACCGGATGCCGAGCTTTGATGACCTAAAAGCACTTCCGTATACCAAGCAAGTCCTAGCAGAGACGATGCGCTTGTATCCTCCTGCGTGGGTGGTTGGTCGGGAGAGTTTGGCGGCGGATGAGATCAATGGATGGCCCATTCAGAAAAAAGAGATTTTTTTATTGAATATTCATGCTTTACATCGGCATCCTGACTTTTGGGAAGACCCAGAACGTTTTGATCCGGAACGATTCGCAGTAGAAAATGTTAAAACCATGTCGCGTCAATCTTATCTTCCTTTTGGGAGTGGTCCAAGAATGTGTATTGGCAACCATTTTGCAATGATGGAAATGCAATTACTTTTGGCTACATTAGTGCGAAAGTTTGATTTCACCCTCAGCGACGGTCATACGGTAACGGGGGTACCTTTAATTGTTTATAAACCGAAAGGTGGCATTCCGGTGCACATTACGGGCGTGCAATCTTAAAGCTGTTTTGAATGTTAGAATATATTGTAAAAACGGTAGCCGATTTACCTGCCGCTGCTGAAAAACTTTTGGAGGTAGCTGGAGCACGAAAGAAAGTGATTCTCCTAGGCGATTTAGGAGCTGGTAAAACGAGTTTGATCCAACATTTTTGCCAACTGTTAGCGGTAAAAGAGCAAGTAGTAAGTCCGACATTTTCGTTGATTAATGAATATAGTTATTGGGATAAAACGGAGCAGAAAGAAAAATATATTTATCATTTAGATTTATATCGACTTCATACTATGCAAGAAGCGATTGACATTGGCATTGAAGATTATTTATATGATGATAATTATTGTTTGATTGAATGGCCACAAATTATACGTCCGATTCTTCCGGAAGATGTCCTTGAAATTAATATTGAATTAATGGAAGATTCAAGCAGAAAAATTATATTTTTGTAAGAAGTTGTTAAATAATTTATATTACAAAGTATTAAATAACTTCTAAGTACTAGATCAACGTAAGGTTCCATTAAATTATAAGTTTTAGATATAGAAAGTCTATGAGTGATAAGCAGAAGCGAATTCCTATCCCTAAAATCTTTACCGAAGGTAGATTTCAAACGCAAGTAGAGATGCTTCAGGTACAGCGGAAACCCAATAAATTATTTATCGGGATTCCTAAAGAAACGACCTTACAGGAGAATCGAGTCGCATTGGTACCCGCCTCCGTAGCAACTTTGGTTAACAATGGTCACCGCGTGGTGGTAGAATCGGAAGCCGGCGTAAAATCCAATTATTCGGATCATGATTATTCTGAGGTTGGTGCTGATATTGCCTACAGCCGAGAGCAAGTTTTTAAGTCAGATATCTTAGTAAAAGTAGCACCGCCCACCTTGAAAGAATTGGACTTATTACATCCGAATCAAGTGCTGATTTCTCCTTTACAAATTCCAATTATTACGGCAGATTACATCAATAAATTGCGGCAGAAACGCGTGATTGCTTTGGCGATGGAATACATCAAAGATGAAGTTGGCAGTTTTCCCGTAGTGAGAATTATGAGTGAAATGGCGGGCTTATGCTCGATGCTGACCGCAGCGGAATTATTGGCCAATACCAATCGTGGGAAAGGAATTTTGTTAGGAGGTATTTCTGGTGTTCCTTCGGCGAAAGTAGTAATTCTTGGCGCAGGTGTAGTCGCAGAGTTTGCGACTCGCACGGCGATTGGTCTTGGTGCAGATATCAGAGTATTTGATAATAATATTTATAAATTGATGCGCTTACAAAATCAAGTAGGTCGTCAATTAAATACTTCTTCCTTAAATCCCATACAACTAGCAAAAGAATTGCTAACGGCCGATGTCGTCATTGGTGCGATGCATTCTCAAACGGCTCGTACGCCGATTGTAGTGAGTGAAGAAGTGGTCATGAAAATGAAACCGGGCTCGGTGATTATTGACGTCAGTATTGATCAAGGAGGTTGTTTTGCCACTTCGGAAGTGACTTCTCACGATCATCCTACTTTTGTGAAACACGGTGTTATACATTACTGTGTTCCGAACATCGCTTCCAAAATTAGCCGGACGGCTTCGATCGCGGTGAGTAATATTTTGACGCCGATTTTGATGCGCGCAGAAAATTCGGGCAGTTTAGAAAAATTGATTCAGTCGGACGCAGGTCTTCGAAATGGCGTTTATACTTATAAAGGTTGCTTGACGAACGAATACCTCGGCGAACGTTTCCAGATTAAATTTACGGACTTGGATTTGTTGATTACTTCGAATTTGTAAATTCCTCCTTCTCGCTGACTGTTATTTTAGCTAAGTTTAGATTCGCATCTTTATTTTCAGCATACAATCAGCATACAAGTAAATAAAACAACCTCTTGCAATAATGCAAGAAGTTGTAAATCGTATCTTTTTTAGCGAAAACTATTGCCCTTCTTTCGTTAATCGCTGTTCATACTCTTGATGTGTTTCTGTAGCCGTTTTCTTTATTTTTTTAAGGAAAAGCTGATTGGCAATAAAAGCAGTGAAGATTAGAATACTTACTAGGAAGAGTAATTTTTTGACTTTACTATTCATTTTTGACGATTTTGATGATTTAACAATTAGCGCAGATACTTTCTTGAATACAATGATAATAAGCTAATGCTTCTCCCTCTGCTAAGGGAGCGGTGGGCTGGCTGCAACCGAAGTAAACGTCAACGGCAACCACCGCGGACTCCCAGAAACCGCAGCAACTCCAATCAACCGTACCGCCAGTATTCAATTCACAACAAGGTATTCTTGAACTGAATTGGGCTTCCCGCTCTACTAAGATACTTAAAAAAGTATTAATTTGCTCTTGACTATAGTCAGAAATTAAATTGTTACCGATTTCATTGAAGTCCCGTAATAGTGTAGAGAATCTTATTGCATTGATCGCTTTCGGTGGAATTTTTTTGAGTTTAAATAAGGATTCAACTAACAAATCAACTCTTTTATCTTTTTTGAAGCTTTCAAATGAAGCGTTTTTATCTACTTCGAGTGTCATCGTTTTTTGCTCTTCTGTTTGGCAAGAAAAGAGCGTAATTAGGCAAAGTGTGACCAGTGTTTGAATTAGTAATTTCATATTTAGTAATTTAATAAAAT
>CALFBG010000250.1 GCA_937951685.1 uncultured Saprospiraceae bacterium
TCTGAAGACCATTTATATTTTTCGGGTTATTAATGAAGTTGTTTAAAAACTCCAAAAATGTTTACGAATTGATCTTTTTGTCCAACTTTTCAGCTTTTTCATCCTCCGTAGCGCTGCTACGAACTCCTAAAAGAGCTTCAATCTGCCTGCCGGCAGAGGCAGGTTTGAACAAAAATATCTGCTGCTCAACTGCTTTTAGAATTATTAAACAACTTCAATATCAATTACATTAGATTGAGTCTAAATCGCATTAGCATTAAACCTAAATCGCATTGTGGAGGGAAAATGGAGCGCAAACAAAGCATTGTGCTTTAAGCTAAAAAAGCACTTCACAGGTGGTAAAAATTCCAATCCACTTCAATATATTAAATAAATTACATATTTATAAAATTATTTTTACTTTTAGATTTTTCGTAGTCATAAAGTATATTGTCTCCTTGTTTTTTCCTACTTTCATTTTTTGGATACGGAGAATTATCATCAAAGCTGAAATTTTAAACCAATTTTAGGCGAAACTCCTTGGTTTTCCCTTTTGAATAGTAAGAATTAAGCCGTATCTTTAACCTAATATTATACACCATACGCGAGAATTAGCGATCAAAAACAACGAATAGATGACGCAAGTAGTTAAATCTAAAAAACCTAGAGCTAAAAAGGCTAAAGCTCCTGCATTCTCTAAAGAGACTTATTTACAGTGGTACGAAGTCATGCTCCGCATTAGAAGATTTGAAGAACGAACTTTGATGATGTACGGTCAACAAAAAATTCGTGGATTTTGTCACGTTTATATCGGTCAAGAAGCCATTGCCGCTGGTTTGGTTTCCGCCATTCGTCCGGAAGATGCTATCGCAACGGCTTATCGTCAACACGGTATTGCACTTTCTAGAGGTATTTCCTCTAAAGCATGTATGGCCGAATTGTTTGGAAAAAAGACCGGAGTTGTCAATGGTAAAGGAGGCTCCATGCACTTCTTTTCAAAAGAAAAAAGATTTTTTGGTGGTAACGGTATCGTAGGTGCTCAAATTCCAATCGGTACAGGAATCGCTTTTGCGGAGAAATATAAAGGAACTGATAACCTTTGTGTAACGATGTTCGGTGATGGCGCTGCTCGTCAAGGTGCTTTATTCGAGTCATTCAATATGGCCATGACTTGGAAATTGCCCGTCCTCTATATTTGTGAAAATAATGGCTACGCAATGGGTACTTCTGTTAGTCGTACGAGTAACGTACCTGATATTTACAAAATTGGTCTTGCTTTTGATATGCCTAGCGAAGCGGTAGATGGAATGAATCCAGAAGCGGTACACGAAGCATTGGCGAAAGCAGCTAAGCATATCCGCGAAGGGAACGGACCTTATTTCTTAGAAATTAAGACTTATCGTTATAAAGGTCACTCTGTCTCTGATCCGGGTAAATACCGATCAAAGGAAGAATTGAAAGAATACAAAGATCTCGATCCAATTAAAGTGGTTGAAAATAAAATACTTAAGGATAAAATTGCGAGCGAAGCAGAAATCAAAGCCATCAAAGATTTAATTAAGACTGAAATTGATGAAGCAATTGAATTTGCGGAAAACTCCGACTACCCAGATCCATCAGAATTATATACGGATAACTACGTACAAAAGGATTATCCTTTCTTAACGTAAACAGCAGGGAAACTAGGCTTTATCCTCGTAAAATAAAGTTTTTCTTGAAGAGAGCGGATTTAACAAAAGTTAAATCCGCTCTCCTATTTTTATCACAAAAAGCTCAAAAAAAGTTTTCTTAAAAGCCGATCCTTAGCCAAAAATCAACTATCTATCATGTTTTTTGGGCAAAACCAGCAATTATTTGAAAGTTTATGTATTTTTGCGTGGATTTTTTAAACTAAATCAAGAAGTAGAGTAAAATTAACTTCTGATTATCCTAGAACCAATTTCTAATTATTTGATTAAATATGGCAAGAAGACGTAGTACTAGTAAAAAAGATGAAACTTTAGTTGACGTAGTAGAAGTAAAAGACAACGCACAAGATTTCATGGAGAAAAACCAAAATACCATTTTTGGGGTATTGGTAGCTCTAGTTTTGGTCGTTGGCGGTGTTTTCGCTTACAACAATTTTTATAAAGCTCCACGACAAAAAGAAGCAGTGGCGCAAATGTACCAAGCTCAAGTTCAGTTTGAAAGAGATTCTTTCGCACTAGCTTTAGAAAACCCCGGTGGTGGTTATGGTGGATTTTTAGACATTATTGACAACTACAGTGGAACGGATGCTGCTAATTTAGCACAATACTATGCCGGAATTTGCTACTTAAACCTTGGCAACTTTGACGTAGCTACTGCTTATTTGGAAGATTTCTCTCCCGCAGGTGAAGTTTTACCCGCCATGAAATATGGTGCTTTAGGAGATGCTTACTCTGAATTAGACAATTTATCAAAAGCGGAAAGCTTGTATAAAAAAGCAGCTGCGGCGAATCCTAACGAATTTACCAGCGCTTACTATTTACAAAAGTTAGGCTTGTTGTACGAAAAGCAGCAAAACTTCGACGCTTCCTTAGCTACTTTCCAACAGATTAAAGATAAATATCCGACCTCACCAGCGGGTCGAGATATCGATAAATACATCGCTCGCGTGAGTTCTAAAAAATAGCAGCGATAAAAATATTACATTTTTTCTAAAAAAGGCAAGATAACTTTATCTTGCCTTTTTTTGTATCAACACCTTCCCTATCCACGGAAATTCGATACAAAACGTACCCTAAAATCAATTATGATCATGGCCAGTGAATTAAAAAATCTATCCAGTTATCAGGAAGAAGATCTACCTTCTGCCACAAAAATGCACTTTGGTATCGTCGTTGCCGATTGGAACGAAAAAATTACCCACGCACTTTACGAAGGCTGCTACCAAACCCTGATTAAGCACGGTGCGATCGCAGAAAATATCCACGTGCATCAAGTCCCCGGCGCATTCGAATTACCCATTGGCGCTAAGCTACTTGCCATGAAGCACAAAACCGACGCAATCGTTTGCTTAGGCTGTGTGATCAAAGGAGAAACCAGCCACAACGAATACATTAATAACGCCGTTGCCATCGGAATTACCCAACTCAGCCTCGCCGCCAGTTTGCCCGTTGTTTTTGGACTTTTAACGCCCAATGACGAACAGCAAGCACTCGACCGAGCGGGAGGGAAGTACGGCAACAAAGGTGTAGAAGCTGCCGTCACCGCTATTCGCATGGCAGCTCTGAAAAAAGATCGTAATACGAAAACGAATGGCATTGGTTTTTAACCGAAGTTGTTTGAATTTAAAATATCCCCTAAGGAAGAATCATCATGAAGATTAAAGTAATTGATACAGGCTTGTTTAAATTAGATGGCGGAGCCATGTTCGGGGTCGTTCCCAAAACGATGTGGCAAAAACTTAATCCGCCCGACGAAAATAATCTCTGCACTTGGGCGATGCGTTGCCTACTCATCGAAAGTGGAGACCGCAAAATTCTCGTGGATACGGGAATTGGTACGAAACAAGACGAAAAGTTTAGAAGTCACTTTGAACCGCACGGAGAAGAGGAACTCATTTCTTCCTTAGCCAAACACGGTCTTGCGCCAGCAGCAATTACGGACGTATTTTTGACGCATTTGCATTTTGATCATTGTGGTGGTGCCGTTCAGTATAACGAAGAGCGCGCACTCGTGCCTAGTTTCCCGAACGCGACCTACTGGACGAACCGAAAACATTATGATTGGGCCTTGCAACCGAATCCGCGCGAGAAAGCTTCCTTTTTAAAAGAGAATTTCGTTCCCCTCGCTGATGCAGGAAAACTGCAATTTATTGATAGTTCGACCGACCTTATTGATTGGATAGAAGGCATTCAAATTCAACTCGTCTATGGGCACACCGAAGCGATGATGATGTTGCTCATTCCTATGGACAATGGAAAAAAATTAGTTTATTGCGCTGATTTGATTCCTTCCTCTTTTCACATCGGTTTGCCCTACGTCATGAGCTACGACTTGCGCCCCTTAGTGACGATGCAAGAAAAAGAAACTTTACTAGAAGCTGCCGTCGCGAACAATTATTATTTATTTTTTGAACATGATCCTTTACACGAATGTGCGACCGTTTACAAGACGGATCGTGGTAGAATTCGCTTAGAGGCTTATCATAGTTTAGCGCAGCTTCAGGCAACAAATTAATCTTGTAACGATGCAGATACAAATTGTAGCCGCAGTTCCTACTGATCATTCCCGACTGAGTGAAATTGCCTTTGCGGCAAAATCATATTGGCCTTATCCTCCTGAATTATTGGAACTGTGGAAACCCAATTTGACCATTACGCCAACTTATCTGCTCCAAAATCAGCTTTTCAAAGTGATCAATCCGGAGGAGCAAATTTTAGGTTTCGTCGCGCTTGAAAAAGCTACGCCCAACTTACACCTCGAACACTGTTGGGTAGATCCGACTTACATTGGGACAGGCTTAGGACGAGCATTATTGAATAAAGCATTTGAGGTCGCAAAAAAACAAAATGCACTTAAAATTACGGTCGTTTCTGATCCTTATGCGACAACTTTTTACGAGAAATTTGGTTTTATTAAGACGGGCGAAATAGAGAGTACCCCCAAAGGTAGATTCTTACCCGAAATGGAAAAAAATTTGTAGCAAATGACGAATCTTGTTTAGTAGCAAATTAGCGTCGGAATAACTCAAGCATACCATGTATAAAAACTTAAACGATACGCTTAGCGCACAACAGATTCAATTGGTAGCCGTTTCTAAGACGAAACCCAACGAGGCTATTCTGTCTCTTTACGAACAAGGTCAACGTCACTTTGGAGAAAACCGGGTACAAGAATTAGTAGAAAAACACGAACAATTGCCCAAAGATATCCACTGGCATTTCATTGGTCACCTCCAAACGAATAAAGTAAAATACATCGCTTCGTTTATCCATTTAATTCATTCCGTTGATCGTGTAAAAATTTTAAAGGAAATTCAAAAGCAAGCTAAGTCGAATGACCGCATCATTGACGTGCTGTTGCAAATTAAAATTGCCGAAGAAGATACGAAATATGGATTTGACGAAACCACTATCCTAGATTTTCTAGCGACCGATTGGTCGACACGCTATCCGAATGTACGCATCGTTGGTTTGATGGGCATGGGCACCTTTTCGAACGATCCACAACAAACGCGACAGGAATTTCAAACCCTGAAAAAACTATTTGACCGCATCAAAAAAGATCATTTTGCCACGATCGAAAGTTTTCGCGAACGCTCCATGGGAATGTCCGGAGATTACACGATTGCCGCCGAAGAAGGTAGTACGATGGTAAGAATCGGTAGCTTGTTATTTGGACAACGTTAAATACACTGTGTAATAAATACGCCTAAGTTTCAACAGCTTTTAATTTACCGAAATGAAAAGCTTCTTCAACTCCTCCTCCGCTCCAATCGACCGACCTTGGTAAGTTTGCTGCGCCAAGGAATCTTCCTGCATCGCTGCTCTTTGTATTTTTAATTCTTTAGCATGCTGCACATAAAAATTTTCTTTGTAGCTTGCTTGCACCTTAGCTTGATAAAACGTAAACCCCAATAGCAATGCCATAAAAGCTAAAGCGACCTTCCACGTTGGGATGGGATGATAAAAAACGGCGCGTAATTTTTCACTCCAAGAAACGGACTTCCTTTGCCCACGCAGTCGATTTTGTAAATGAGCTTTAATCGCAGGATCAGGAAATTCCGTTTTGGCTTGAGCTCGAAATGCTTGCTTTGTTTCCAAAAGTAATTTCCTGAAAATCCGGTATTGCTCAACGGAGAGTTGCTCTGCCACCCACGTTCGTTCCGTTAGGGATAAATCTTGGAACGCTTTTTCCAATAAAAGTTGCTCTAATGCAGGATCTAAGTTCTCAGGTAATTTTTTCATTTGGATTTATTTTATTTCTTTGCGGTGTTTTTAGGATTAAACACGACCAATTGTAAAGCTAATTTTTTCAAACCATAATACAGTCGAGACTTGACCGTTCCTTCGGGGCAGGCTAATATTTCACTAATTTCTTTAATGGATAACTCCTCCTGATAACGCAACACCAGACAAGTCTTATGCGCACCATCTAAGCCATTAATTGCTTTTCCTAACTCCGACTTGAATAGGTTTTGATCCAGCGCTTCAGGCAATTTCAACGCTTCCCAATCCTCCTCGGAAAGCGTATTTTCCGAGATCCACTTTTCCGTATTTTGTTGTAATCGCTCTCGTCTCCGGTATTCATTTTTACACATATTTCTTGCTAAGGTAAAAAACCAAGTTGTAAAGTTTCGTTGTGGATCAAACGTTTCTTTTTTTTCAATCAGCTTTAAAAACAATTCCTGCAACATATCATTTGCTTGATGCTCATTTCCGTGCATCATCCGACGAAAAAAGCCAAACATCCGCTTGGCGTAGCGCTCGTACAATTCATTAAAAGCCTCTTCCTCTCCTCTCTGAAGAGCGAGTACTAATTTTTCATCCGACGAAGATTGATACGATTGGCTGGTAAACAAAATATGCTATTTTAAAAAAATGATGCTACTTGTTCCTCCATTCCTCCACGTTTTGCCACCGTTTTAATGAGTTTTTTCAATGGCTCCGCAGCGGGATTTCCCTTCGATTTGTAATGTTTGTACAACATCATAAAAGCGGGCAGGTAGTTGTTATTGAGCAGTTGCAGCCGACTTGCTGATTTATCTTTGTATAAAGTTACCTTTAACTGATCCAATAAAAAATCATTTTCTAAATGATCTTGCAAAACTGCGATGTTGTTGAATGCTTTCTTGCTATACCGAAAAGCAAGTCCCACTAAGTATAAATCATTTTCCAATTGATTGATGATCTCCATACCGCAACCTACACCTAAATATAAAGGTCTTGGATTATGCGCTGCAATGTGGGAGAGTAAAGCCTGAGTGAAAGCTACAAAATCTGCCCGCGCCACGTCTCCCGTAAAACCTTTTAAAGCAGGAATTTTTAATTCTTTAAAGATTTTTTTGCGATACGCAGCACGAAGCAACATATTCAAATTGAGCACCATAACCTCCCTTTGAATATCTTTTACATCTTGCAACATCCAAGAAGGATAAGTATCAAAATCACCGTAAGTTAAAAGAATCGCATTATCTTCTACTGACATTAATTGGTTATAATTCCAAGCCATTGCTCCCGGTGAATATTCTCCCGACTCGTAAAGTTTTTGATTGAAAAAATTTTTCTTTGCTAGATTCCTGCTCGTTTCATACCTAGAGACCATACTATCATATATTTCGGGGCGATTCGGATCAATCTGGTAAGCTTTATCTAAATGATGATAATTAGCAGGATCGATAGCATGATTCCAATAAGCGATTCGATGATACTCAAAAGTATCAGGAATTTTCTTCGCCGCTTGATTGACAATTTCATCTAAATCGTAGGGTTTGTCTTTGCCCTTCGTTACTAGATTTGCCATCCGACAAGCCGCATAGTAATTCTCCCAAGCCACTGCGGCTCCTCCTTGCGCTGTAAGTTTAGCTTTCCAAAGCGCTGACTGCGTATGATAGTACTCGATGGGAAAATGTTTTTGTACAATCGAAACAATTTTTTCTGCTTCTTGTGCAAAACTACTAAGCGTCATCCCTATAAAAAAAACTAAACTTAATGCGTAAGATTTCATTTTCTATATTTTTTATTTGAACAATAACTGCTTCCTTGGAAACTCAAAAGGCTGCTCAAGCATTACTCTACTTTCCTTTTTAGCCAACGAACAGTTAGATATACACCGCAAAAGTTATCCGGTTCAATTTTCAAGTAGAAATATTTTCAGTTTATTAAAATAGTCTGAACCGAGGAGGAGGACGCAATTGAAATCAACTCAATACTTTTCTGCCTAAGCGCTTAAACACCAAAAGTCTTACACCCTAAGATGCAAGACTTTTTCTTTTTAAATTTTAAAATAAGATAGATTGGATTAGAGATATTTCGTGGCGGATTTGCCTTACGTTCTATTTCCAAGTCTTCCTTTTATCGCT
>CALFBG010000251.1 GCA_937951685.1 uncultured Saprospiraceae bacterium
AACGTCTAAATTGAAAAAAATGATTGCTATAAAATATTTTCCTTGGTGTTTAGGATTGATCTTAGTGATTTGTTTGTACCTGATTTTTTGGGGATAACTTTAGCATTGAAAAGAAAGCGATTAAAAGTGTTGATGCTAAACGAACTAGATAAGTTTGATAAGAAAAAAGCTATGGAGCGCTAGTGCGTCGAAAGACCGCTGGTGTTCCAAAACTAATAAAAGGACAAATGATTTTTTAAAAAGTTAGGCTACAAGTTTTCGAGCAACTTAATCAAGCCCGCCTTTTTTCGAACCGAAACTGGAATACGCGAGCCATCTTGCATCACTAAGTATCCACCTTCCGTTTTTACGTATTCTTTAATCTGTTGCGTATTAATCAAATGAGATTGGTGCACCCGCAAAAACTGATGCTCTTGAAAAAGTAAGTCAAACTCCTTGAGGGTTTTGGTAACCAATAATTTTTCACCATTCTGGAAATAGAAAATAGTGTAGTTCCCCGTCGACTCACAATGAATAATAGTACTGATGTCAACTACTTGAATTTTTTCCTGTGTATGCAGTGCAATTCGTTTGGGCGCTTGTTGTGTCTTGACGGAATCGAGCAGGAGGTCGATATTTACTTTCGGAGAAACTTGTTGGTCTTTTGCCTTTTTTACCGCTTCTAGCAAATCATCAGGATCGATCGGTTTGAGTAAGTAATCAACGGCGGCAAACCGAAAAGCTTTGATGGCAAATTCGTCGGATGCCGTGGTGAAAATGACTTTAAAGTCCAACTGACCAACCAACTCCAATAAGTCAAATCCGGTTCCGTCGGGCATTTGAATATCCAAGAAAACTAAAGCTGGTTTCATTTTTTTCAAAAGCTTCAAACCACTCACGACACCTTCCGCTTCTCCCAAAAGTTTAATTTCTGGACAGTAAGTTTGTAAATCTGCTTTGAGCGTTTCCCGTGCTTGTGGGACATCGTCAATAATTACGGCATTGATCATAGACATTATTTTGCTGCGACACGAAGTTAGTGATTTTAGCAGGAAATAGCTGCGGAATGATTAACGAAAATTAAGCTTTAAATGAAGAAGGGAGGAATCGTAGCTTAATACGCGAGTAAAGGCAAACGCAAAATAACTTTTGTACCTACAATTTCACCATCTGCGTTCAGTCGATCACTGATTTCAAGGCTTTTGCCAATGGCTTTATTTTGGTGCAAGATATCCAAGCGTTCCTGCGTGACTTGCAGCGCCGTAGACTTGTGTTGTGCGGCTTGCTGGCTCTTGATTTTTTGCGCTGCGGCTCTGCCAATGCCATTATCCAAAACTTCACAAATGAGCATATAATTTTGTTGCCGAAACCGTAGCTCAATTTTCCCTTGTTCCAAGCGGTGGGCGACACCGTGAATGATCGCATTCTCCACAAAAGGCTGAATCATCATAGGAGGAATGAGGTAATGCGCAGGATCTAAACCCTCGGCGACCGAAAATTCATACTCAAAGCGATTGCCCCGACTGAATTTTTCTACCGCTAAGTAATTCTCTAACGTTTGAATTTCATCTTCGAGTGGAATGTTATTCTCGCGAGAATTTTCTAAAATGGCGCGCATCAGTTTAGAAAATTTTGCCAATTGATACCGCGCTGTTTGGTTGTCTTTTTTAGTAATTAAACTCTGAATGGAATTAAGTGCATTGAAAATAAAATGCGGATTCATTTGCAGCTGCAAGGCTTTTTGCTCCAACTGCAAAAGATTTTTTTCCATTTCCAAACGTTCTTTATCTGCTTTTGACTTTCGTCGAATGCGATTGAGGCGAGACCTGAAAATTCCAAAAATCAAACTACTAATGACTAAACCAGCACTTAGATAAAACCACCAAGTTTGCCAAAAAGGTGGACGAATCGTAAAAGCAATTTTTACTGGGGAATCATTGAACACTCCATCTTCATTACAGGATTTTAGGTAAAAGGTATAATTGCCAGGAGAAAGATTCGGATACATCACTTCGGTGTTTTTGGCTTGTAGCGGTGCGTATTCCGTTTCCAAACCCGCCAACTTCCACTGGTAAAAAACTTTTTCTGGATTGGCGTGATTGATACCTAGAAATTCAAAACTCAGATGGTTCTCGTAGTAGGGAAGGGACAAACTATCCTTAATACTTCCCCAATCGGCAGCCCATTTGGCGTAAGCCTCATGCTCGTGAATCGGCTCATAAAAAAGTCGAACTTGTTTAATGTGTAAACTAGGCGGAATGACATTTTTTTTACTAGCGCCAGGAATGTATTGTGTTAGTCCATTCATCGTTCCAAACCAAAGGTGACCCAGTGCATCGAGCATCACTGCATTTTGGCAAGTTTCAATTCCTTCAAAACCATCCGCCTGGCTAAAAGCTTTAATCGTTTTGATATTTCTAGCGACATCAAGCACTACGCGATCCACGCCTCTTTCGTTTCCGACCCATAAATTTTGCGCTTGATCAAAAGCAAGTAAATAAATATTATCGGAAGTTAAGCCACTCTTTTTATGATTGAAATGTTGTACACTAAAGGTATCTGCATAAATGGGGACTCGACACAAACCTTGTCCCGCCGTACCTATCCACAAAAATCCGCTTTCATCTTCTTCGATGGAGCGAATCGCATTACTTGGCAATCCTTCCTTGCGACCGTAACTAACAATTTTTCCTTGTGGGTCAAGGTAGCCGATGCCACGATCTCCCGTCGCAAACCAAAGTCGCGCTTGTCGATCAAAATGCAATTGATTGATTCGGTTGTTGGGTAAGCCATTACCCGTAAAGTAGCGTTGACAATCAAAAACAGTCGCCATCGAATCCTGCTCAATCGCACGAATGCGCGTAATGCCCGCGCCCGCCGTTGCCACCCAAATATGACCGAGCGTATCTTCCACAATGTCTTTAATATTTTTACCAATAAGTCCGTCCGCGGCTTCCGTTAAAAAACGAAAACTCGTACCATCGTACATCGCCAAACCACTGCGATTGGTGCCAAACCACATTCTTCCTTTACTATCCTGAAAAATGGCTTTAGACTTGTTGTTGACAAAACCCATGGCTTGGTCGTAGTTAATGATATTTCCCGTTTGGTCCATGACACTGACACCACGCGTACCCGTTGCAAACCAAATTTGCTGCGCGGTATCCTGACAAATCGCATAGACTTTATCATCTACCAAACCATTACTTTGATCGTAATGCACAAACTGCTGTCCGAAGTATTTGCTCACGCCATCGCCGGAGGTTCCTAACCAATGGTTACCCCAACGATCCTGTAAAATGCTCCGCACATCATTATTGACCAAGCCGTTGGATTTTTGTAAATAACTAAAACTGCGTTCGCTTGGATTCCAAATGGAAACCCCTTTGTTTTGCGTCCCAATCCAAATCAATCCATCGGCATCTTCGGCAATGCACTGAACGAGGTTACTCGCTAAACCCTGGTCGGTGTTTAAAGGACTAAGTTGCGTACCGTCATATACGTAAACGCCACCATTATAAGTACCCATCCAAATTTGACCTTGTTGATCTTCTTCCAAACAAAAGATATTTCCAAAAGGAAGTTGATACGTTTCAAATTCATCTCCCTTAAGGCGCAGGGCACCGGAAGCACCACCAATCCAAACCTGTCCTTTACGATCGGTAAGTGCAGCATAGCATTTTTGATCTTTAAGTCGTTTTGAATGTGGATGTTTCTCAAAATTTCCATCGGCATAGCAATAGACGCCTTTGTTGGTTGCCAAATAGTATCGTTGTAAACTATCTTGCGTGATATCGTAAACATTAAGTTCTTGATCCGTAAGGAAGTTTTCAAATTGGAGCCCATTGTATTTACTCAAACCGTTGTCTGTCCCAATCCAAATGTTTTGCTCGTGATCCTCATAAAGCGACAAGATAAAATTATTGACTAAGCCATTTTGACTCGTAAAAGATTGAAACGTTTTACCATCAAATCGACTCAGCCCGCCGCCCCAAGTACCCATCCAGATGTAGCTACGGCTATCTTCCAACATGGTGTAAACCTGAGATTGTGCCATTCCATCCTCAATGGAGTAATTGCGGAAGTTGAACTCTTGGCTACGTAGCGTCGAGCAATAACTGCATAAAAACAAAAGGAGCATTATTCTGAAGCCAAGCGTAGGACTTAGAAATCGAGTTTGTCTAACAACAAAAAGGAGGAGCAAAAGGCTACATAAATTCAAAGGGAATCACGTTTAAATTTTGAAGGACATTCAAAAATAGAATTTATTTATGATTGTTTAAGTATTTATTATAGAATCAAAGTCATTATCGGTACATTACCATTTAGAATCAAGAGATCAAGGTATAATTTTTAAATAACTTCAGCGCGTTCTACTCCACGGCGGAGAAATTATTAAGATTTATTTTCAAATAATTGCTTAGAGACACTGTTTTATTTCGTATCATTATTCAATACTTTGTAATTTAGATTACAGTGTATTCAACCACTTGATTTAAATTAATTAGGTTACAGCGTAACTATCACAGGATGAAGTTTTTAAACAACTTCCACTTCAAAGAAATACCATGAGTTGGATTAAAAGGATCAGCTATCAAGCTGCTACGGGGCAATTAAAGAGAATCTACGATAAAATTAAAGGAGAGAACGATTACATCGACAATATTTTATCGGCGCATAGCTTACGACCTAATACCTTGACGGGACACATGGCGATTTATAAAAATGTTTTACACAATAAACAAAATACCTTAGACAAATCCCTACTTGAAACACTTGGCGTTTACGTTAGCATCCTCAACGGTTGCAATTACTGCGTAGAGCATCATTACGCAGGCTTGAAACGTTTGCTGAAAGATGATTTAAAAGCGGATAATATCTACCAAGCATTATCTAACAGTCAACCCGAGTCTCATTTTAGTGGAAAGGAGTTAGCGCTTTTACGCTATGCTGAAATTTTGACAATGAAGCCAGATAGAGTGGAGGAGGAGCAAATTAATCACTTAAGAAGTCAGGGTATCTCTGATGGAGAAATTTTAGAAGCGAACCAAGTCATTAGTTATTTTGCTTATGCGAATCGTACCGTTTTAGGACTAGGGGTGAATTTGAAAGGAGATGTGCTAGGGCTTTCGCCAAATGATAGCGACGATCCTGAAAATTGGAATCATAGTTAGCCACTATTTTTAGGATGTAATCCTTCTGTAGAGTGTCTTTTTTAGGATAATTTGAGTCCAATTTTTGGTTTTAGGATATACTACGTTTAATTCAAATTAAGTGCTTTTGTACACTTAAAGTTCTTTTTGTTTGACAATCGGCACAAAAAACTGTAATTTTAAGCTAAGAAGTTATAATAAAATCCTGTTCAAGTACCAAGGATAATCACTTGAAAGTCAGTTGATCAGCTTTTTGTTCCTTTATTTGGGTAAAGGAAATCAAGCAGAAATTTGCTACTGATTTTTCGTCCGGTTAATTGAAGCTTTAATATGATTTTAAAATAACTTTTATAGTGCTGTGATATCCAGTACATTAAAACGAATTGTAAATCCCACAACCCATGAACAAAACTTATCTTGCTACCGCAATGGTAGCATTACTAATCGTTTTATTCCCCATACAAAATTTGATTGCGCAAATATCTGCTGGTGGTACGCCCACGAGCACTCAACTGCGTACGCCGATTCCTGCCATCGCAGCTATCTCATTGACGCCACCAGATGCAGCGCGTTTGGCAGCAGAAGATGAAGCAATTGGTTCGGTTCGATTTGCGGCGCCCATCGCCACTTCCTTGAATGCAGCGGAAGCGGGGGAATGGACTATTTTGCCCAATGGTGATCGGATTTGGCGCTTACATTTGGAAGCTGCTCAAGCCAAAGGATTATTTTTTATTTACGATGAATTTTGGTTGCCGGAAGGAGCTAAACTCTTTATGTATAGTCCGGATCAAAGTCAATTGCTCGGTGCTTATACGGCGCGGAATAATAAAAAAAGTGGCAAATTTATGACCGGGATGATTCGAGGAACCGGAGCAATCGTTGAATTATTTGAACCGCGCTCCGTCTTTGGTCAATCTGAAATCAATATCGCTCAAGTAATGTATGCTTATCGTAGTGATCCGGTGAATACATCGGATAGTCGATACAGAATGGATGGGAGTGAAGGCTTTGCGGGATACGGTGATGCGTTGAATTGTCATATCAACATCAATTGCTCACAAGGCGATGACTGGCAAGATCATAAGCGCGGCGTTGTCAAAATATGGAGAGTTTTTCAAAATGGAATGGGCTCTTGTACGGGAACCTTAATCAACAATACCGAAAACGATGAAACGCCTTACGTCTTAAGTGCTTTTCATTGCACCGTACAACTTAATAATCCAGATTATGATCTGTGGCGCTTCGATTTTCATTACGAAGCGAGTACTTGTAGCGATCCTGCGATGGAACCTAGTTTTCAATCTATTTTGGCTTGTGATTATCGTGCGGGCAGGCAAGAAAGTGATTTTGCTTTACTTGAGTTGTCTACTAATATTCCTGCAAGTTACAATGCTTATTTTAATGGCTGGAATCGGAATCCAACGGCAATTCCAACCAATAGCACTATTATTCATCATCCCCGAGGTGACATTAAGAAAATTTCGATCGACCAACACATGGCAACGATTCAAAATACGGTGATCAATTGGAGTAACGGCGTACAAACACCAGCAAATCATCACTTTCGAGCAGTCTTGGATCAAGGAACAATGGAATCTGGTTCCTCTGGATGCGCGATGTTTGATCAGAACGGTTTGATTGTTGGGCAATTACACGGTGGAAATGCGAGCTGTTCGACTTTCGAAACCTTCCACGGTCGATTTTCGATTTCTTGGGATGGAGGAACGACGGCGGATACGCGTTTGCGAGATTGGTTAGATCCTAATAATATAGGAGGCTTAACCTTAAATGCAATTGAACAAACAGCACCCTTGACGGCCAATGTATCCGGAACGATTCAATTTTGGAATGCGGGGAATGTAGCGATGAATAACGTTAGCGTTAAAGCAATCGGACCCAACGATGAACAAACAACTACCACCGACGCTAGTGGAAATTATACTTTTGAACTGGCTTTAGGAGAAAATTATAGTATCGTGCCCGAACGAGATTCGCTGCCACAAAATGGAGCAACCTTATTTGACATGGTGCTCGTAACCAAGCATTTGTTGAATACCGAACAACTCACCAGTCCTTACGCCGAGTTAGCAGCGGATATTGATAAGAATAAATCGGTTGGCGTATTAGATTTGGTAGACTTGCGAAAACTCTTTTTGAACCTGATTTTGACTTATACTTACAATACCTCTTGGATCTTCGTACCAGCAGATTTTAGTTTTTCAAACGATCCCGCGGGCGATCCCTACCAAGAGAAAATTGAGATTATCAATCTAAGTCAAGATATAACGGGACAAAACTTTATTGGGATAAAAATTGGCGACGTTAACGCAACCGCTGACCCTGACAAATAGTTAAGCTGCTGAAGCTATAAGTGAGTGAATATGCCTTGCTCCTTAAGCCAATTGTGGTAAATTATCATCCTTTTATTATCCTTGCCTTTATTTGCGAGCAATCACGGCTAAGGTAATACGGCTGACGCAAACTAATTTATCTGCTTCATCTTTGATTTCAATGCTCCAAATTTGGGTTGTGCGACCAACGTGCAAGGGACTAGCTTTGCCGTAAACGTAGCCTGACTTTACGGAACGGATATGGTTCGCGTTGATTTCTAAACCGACGATGGTATGTGTTTCAATGTTTTCGAGGCACATGGTTCCCGCAACACTTCCTAAAGATTCGGCTAAAGCCACCGAAGCGCCACCGTGCAAGATGCGAAAAGGTTGCACCGTACGATGATCTACGGGCATTTTGGCGACGATATAATCCTCGCCAATTTCGGTATACTCAATACCAAGGTGTTCAACTAACGTATCCGCCGAAAAAGCAGTCATTCCTTCTAAGTTAAATTCTTGTTTCCAAATCATAAGTTTAAAGCAGTTTTATAGGTTAAAATTATAGGG
>CALFBG010000252.1 GCA_937951685.1 uncultured Saprospiraceae bacterium
TGTAGCATTAGCGTTCAACACGAACAATGCAACAGTAGTAAGCACTGGATTTGAGTTGTACCAAAATACACCAAACCCATTCAAGGAGCAAACTGTAATTGGTTTTGAATTACCAACTGCAGAGCGTGCAAGCTTAAAGATTTACGACGTAGCAGGAAGAGTATTGAAATCAGTAGAAGGAGATTTCGCAAAAGGATACAACGAAGTTAGTATCAACAGAAGCGAATTATCTGGAAGCGGTATCTTATACTACGAGTTGAGCACATCAAAAGAAACTGCAACGAAGAAAATGCTTTTAATTGACTAATTGCAGAAGAAAAATTTTGGATAAATTAAGATAGATGTTATTTGTCTTAACGAGAGGCGGCAATTTTGTCGCCTCTTTTTTTATGCTAAAATGAGAAGGGATACCTTCAAAATATTTTAATTACCCTGATAAAAAATCAACATCAAACCGTAGCTCATCGTATGCTCCGTTAAATCTTCTTGACTCCTATCCTGATTCAACCCTTCTGCTAAATCATCAAGTTTGATTTTTGTCCACGGAATTTGTACGTAAGGTTTGATCATAAACTTGATCGCACTATTATTGGAAAAGGTATAACTAATATGAAAGATGCTACTAAAGTTTTGATCTTTGAAAAGCCGACTTTTACTGTCATTATTAATCGTTGACTTCGCAGTGTAACGATTATAATCGAAAGAAGCACCAATCCCTAAATTCTGATAATAATTTTCGTAGCCAAGGGAATAACGGTCAAAATTAAAACCGATGACTTGTTTGAAATTAGCATCATCAAATGGACTTATTCCTTCTGCTTTTTTACGATTAAAACCTTTTTGCCAAGTCAACTCTAAGCCTACAAATTCCCACTTATAGCGCAATCCTAAAATCAAACTCTGGAAAAAATGAATGTCATCAAAGGTATTGTCTAACCAAGGTTTTTGCTCATTATAAGTTTGCAAAATTTGATTCGTCACGGCTAGATCCTGATAACTCATTTCGTAGCCAACCTTGAAGTTGAGCTGAGCCAGTAGGGGAGCAGCACCCAGAAAAAAAACGAAGAAAAAAAGTATTACACCTCGACGCATGAGTTTGATTTTTAGCTGGAAAGCTTGTTTGAACTACTTATTTTATTTTAACAAAAAAAATACCTTCCTAAGAAACTAAGATAGGCGTCAAATATATTATAAAAAACAATCATTTCTTCTTTTTCTTGCAAAACAAATTATATTTTTTCATATTGCTAACTTTTGAACTAACTCGGCAAGATGAAACCTAAAAAGAAAGCGAAAAAATCTTCGGTTACCACAAAAAAAGCGACCACACCCAATAAAACCAAAGTGCAAGCGCTCGTCTTTGCACCTGATTTTTGGAAAAACAATTGGATTCCCGCTTTAATCTTATTTTGTTTAGGGGTAGGATTATATGTACAAACTATCAATTATGATTTTGTCCTCGATGATAAAATCGTGATTACGGATAATAATTATACCAAAAAAGGATTCTCCGGAATCGTAGAAATTCTAACCACAGAAAGTTTCCAAGGCTATTTTGGACAGCAATACAATCTATTAGAAGGTGGAAGATATCGACCACTATCAATTGTAACTTTTGCCATTGAATATGGTTTATTTGGCCTGAATGCTAAAGTAAGCCACTTTGTCAATATCTTTCTATATGGTTTAACGGGGATTTTGCTTTTTCGAATACTGACGGTGTTTTTCCCGATGAAAGAGGATCAAACTTACTGGTATTTGAATTTGGGATTTGTAGCAACGGCACTTTTTCTCGCGCATCCTGTTCATAGTGAGGTCGTCGCTAATATCAAAGGAAGAGATGAAATTCTAACCTTGTTGGGTGCCTTAGCGGCAATGTATTATAGTTTAAAGTACGTAGCCACCGAAAAAATGCTTTACCTATTACTGTCTTGCGTGCTTTTCTTTTTAGCACTTTTGTCAAAAGAAAATGCCTTGACCTTTCTCGCGATTATTCCGCTGAGTATTTATTTTTTTAGTTCTTACAGCTTTACGAAGATTGCTAAAGCAACTCTACCATTACTCGGTGTCGCGATCTTATACTTGATCATCCGTACTCAAGTGATTGGTTACTTACTTAATCCCGGTAAGGAGATTACCAATATTATGAATAATCCCTTTTATGGTTTGTCTAAAGGCGAAGAGTTGGCAACTGTTTTCTATACGCTGGGAATGTACATCAAGCTGAGTCTTTTTCCACATCCTTTAACTCACGATTATTACCCCTATCATGTGCCGATATTAAACTGGGGAGATTTTCGCGCGATTTTATCTTTGTTGGTTCATCTAGCATTGGGCGTTTATGCGGTGCTTGGCTTGCGCAATAAAAATGTAATTGCTTACGGAATTTTATTTTATCTGATCACTTTATCAATTGTTTCCAATGTCGTTTTCTCGGTGGGCGCATTCATGAACGAACGATTTATTTACATCTCGTCGATTGGTGTTTGTATTATCTTAGCCTATTTTATTGCTAAAAAATTACCGGAGATTGTTGGAACGAAAGCGAATATTTTAAATATAGCTTTGTTAACCGTCTTTATGCTGGGCTTTATGGGCAAAACGGTGAGTCGAATTCCCGCATGGAAAAATTCGATGACGCTCAACGAAGCAGCAATTAAAGTTTCTCCCAATAGTTGTAGAGCAAACTGCTTTATGGGAACAGCACTTTTCCAACAGTACAAAGATATGCCGGCGAGTGCGGAGAAAGAAGCGATGTTAACGGATATCGACTATTACATTAATGAGGCTTTGCGGATTAATCCTAACTACGGTTCTGCGATGACGATGAAGAGCGGTGTCGTAGCGGAGTTATATAAGCGAGACAATGATCTAGAGAAGCTACTCAATGAGTTTTATACTTTGCTATCGAAGAAGCGAAATTTGCCTTTTATTGAGACTTACCTTAAGCACTTAGGCGCAAATAGTGGTTCGCCACAACGGATTGTTGATTTCTGTTATCAGATTGGCGAACTTTACCGACAGAAAAATTACAAGACTTATGGTTTGAAATATGTAAATATTGGATTGGAGATTAATCCTTCCGATACCCGATTGCTAAATTTGAGAGCTAGTTTTCAATAAATGGAAATACTCAATTCCAACAAATAATAGTACGCTTAGCGCGAAATCAAAAAATATATCTTTACGATAAAATAAATGAAAGGCTTGTAGTTCAAGAAACTACAAGCCTCATTTTTTTGCATATGTTTAATTTTATACAAAATGTTTTAAAATGATTTGTTTTTAAAAACAATTTGTTTTAACTTTGTTTCATCACGAACTCTAATAATCAAACTAAACTGGATGGAACATGGAAAATAAATTCTCTACCGCAAAGGTAAAAGCCTATTTAAAGAGCAACTGGTTTAAAGTTAGTCTTTTTCTAATTTTAGGATTTGTCATCCTAAAAAAAGATTTTAGTTTTAATTTTGATTTACAAACGCCATTGCGTCCTGCGCAGGAACAATCTATTCCGGAGGAATCTACGACGAAACAAAACGTCTCCAAAAAAGAAAAAGTTTTTTCTAAGCGTCAGCAAAAGAAAGAAAGCTCCTTGATTGATCGGTTTGAATTACCTTTTTTTGGGAGTAGTAAAAAGAAAGTCAGCGCGATGCAAAAACTAGCGGAGGTGACGGCAACGGAGAAGAAAGCTTACCTCAAAAGATTCTTGCACGTTGCCAAGGCAGAGCAGAAAAAATTTGGGATACCAGCCGCTATCATTTTGGCAAATGCTTTTTTGCATAGCTATGCGGGGCAAAGAAATTTTACGGAAGCAGGTAATAATCACTTTGGCATTATTTGCACGGCAAATTGGGAAGGATCAAAGCAACGAGCAGATGGAAATTGTTATCGTTCTTATAATACTGCGTGGAATAGTTTTCGGGATCATAGTTTTTATTTGGCAAGCGATCAATTTTCAAACTTGCGCCGCTTAGATCCATTGGATTATAAAGGCTGGGCAAAAGCTTTAGAACGGGCTAATTTCTCTCAAGAGCCATCCTTAGCAAAGCATCTTATTCAGATTATTGAAGATTATGGATTGGATCAAATTTAAAAGTAGATCATTGCTAAGTAGGTTTACCAAATAGATTGGTGATTTTGACGGAAGGAAATTTTGCTTCAATCGAGGTGAAAAATGCAGGAAACCTAGTGGTTTTCAAGGCTTTTTAACGAAGCGTGAAATAAAATTTACTCGTCATGAATTAGTGAATTTATTAAGTAAGTCCTCAACCAAAACGAATTAAAAATAGTAATAGGGATATAGTGTAATATTGATGACAGTAAACTGGTGCTACCTTTCTCGAGCTTGTGATGGTGAGTTGTGGTAGTACCATTTACTATTTTTTCAAGTAAGTACAAGACAAAATGATATCGCCATTAAATTGTGCTAGCTTTAGAAGCCGCTTCGCTGACGTTTGTAGTAATTAAGTCCGGCACCATAAACCCAACCAACATTTCCTTTTTTTTCTTGGATCTTAATCCAAGGTTCGTTTGCCATTTCTTCCCCCATATTGATAATTTGGGTAGAATCACTAACTTCATTGAGAAACAAAACTTCTTCAAAAAGTCTCAACTTCATAATAATACTGCTATCCAAATGTGGTCCAGTACGCAGGTTTAAGCCTTCAATGGAAACGTAAAGCGGCGTATATCGTTCTTGTATAATTCTTACGGGCACCTCGCTTGTTGTAAGGTCGGTACTACTCGTTGTCGCTGGGAGTGCCGCCGTAGTAGAAGGATTGGTTAGGGGCACAGTATCTTGCTCGGCCGCAGTCGTTTCTGCTTGGCTTGCCATTTCTTGAGTTTGGTAAAGTACTTTCTTGGCACTACACTGTGAAACGGCCCAAATGATGAAACTGAAGAAAAAGACTAATATGATCAAAATCTCAATCTTGGGAAGTAAACTAGATTTTTTCTTTTTGGTCATGATAAATACGTTCAACGGTTATTTTAAATTTTATCGCTAAAGTTGTTTTAAGTAGCAAATTTGTCTTGCTACGCAAGACCTACGTTAAGGCAACCAAAGTAATATCTGAACTGCAAAATACAAAAAATTGCCTTTCGGTTGATTGGTGCAAGTCCTTTATTTACTTTAAGGACTTCCCACCGCACTCAACTAAGTCGGTGGTTAATGAAGCAAATGCTTTTAAAACGCTTGATAAAAAGTTGGTTTCTTTTCAAAACAATATTTTTACTAGGAATAAGGATTAAGCCAAAATATTTTTTATCTTTGGCAATAGGAAGTAATTTAAATAGACTTCATAATTAAGTAGGTTTACTAATCTATTAGGTAAACCTACTCATCATATAACTTTCAAGGATTCTTAATCAGTTTCACTTTTTTTGCAAGGGAGCCAATCAGGCTGATTCTACCTTTTACCCTTGTTTTCCTATCCATCAACGAATCCATTTTTAATTGATAGATACTTTTGTCTAGGGACTTATTCGTGCTTTTTTCTGTAAGAGAAAAGGAGCAAAGCGATGCGATAAGGTTTTCAAGAAGTTATCCTTTTCGGTTTTTTACAAAAGTATCTCCTACATTTTTCACTTTGCAACGCTAATTAGAGTTGCACTTAAAATCATGAAATGGATACTGATTTATTGTACAAGATTGCTATGACAAAAATCCCTCTGGTGGGCGCGATTACCGCAAAAAATTTGATTAGCTATTGTGGTGGCGTACAAGCTGTTTTTGCAACGAAAAAGAAAGCCCTGCTACGCATTCCCGGCGTAGGCGAAACTGTTGCGAAGCATATTTTAGCACAAAAAGCACTGGGGCTCGCCGAACAAGAAATGAACTTAATGGAGCATCGGAATATACATGCCCTTTTTTATTTGGATGACCATTACCCCGATCGCTTGAAGCATTTTGCCAATAGTCCTGTTTTACTTTATTACCAAGGAAATGCAGATCTCAATCATGCGCGTATGGTTTCCATCGTAGGGACGCGCAAACCTACTAGCCGAGGTCTTGCCATCTGTGAATCGCTCATTGCGGGATTGCAAGAATATCAAGTCGTGATTGTGAGTGGATTAGCGTATGGTATTGATGTGGCAGCGCATAAAGAAAGTTTAGCCTTAGGTATTGATACCATTGGTGTTTTAGGGCACGGGCTAGACCGTATTTATCCTGCGCAACATCGTAAAGTAGCCAAAGAAATGACGACCCAAGGAGGTTTGTTGACGGAATACGGTATTGGCACTCAACCGGATCGAGAACATTTTCCGATGCGTAACCGAATTATCGCTGGCTTGTGTGATGCGTTGATCGTCGTTGAAACGGCGCGAAAAGGAGGTTCTATGATTACCGTAGAAATGGCAAATGCTTACCAAAAAGATGTGTTTGCCGTGCCCGGAAGGCTGGGGGATAAATGTGCAGTGGGCTGCAACCACGCCATCAAATGCCACAAAGCCGCGTTGTTGGAAAGTGCTGAAGATATCGCTTACATCATGCGTTGGGATCGAGCTACGCAAACTCAAACACAACAGCAAAAGCTCTTCGTTGAATTATCTCCAGCGGAGCAAAGCATTTTGAATTTAATGGGAACACGCGAAGAAATAAGCATTGACCAATTGCTATTCGGCGCTAAAATGGATGCGAGCCAACTCGCAGGGATTTTACTTAGTCTTGAATTTAAAAATAAAGTTAAGGTACTACCGGGAAAGCGGTTTTTATTATTGAAGTAAGTGCATCATAAAATGAACTATTGTTTAGAAGTTGTTTGATAAGGTACTTGGATAAAATTGAATTCCTGCTAGTAGGCATAGCATCGTTACGACGAATCAAAAAGCTAAAACTAGCTAAAAAGATCAAATCGCAAACATTTTTGAAGTTTTCAGTAACTTCAATATTTAAATCTTGCTGTATGTGCTAGATAAGCCCTACTTTGTGTTAATTGTCGTTTGAAAATTTAACTTGATCATGAAAAATAAACAAATACTTTTCCTCGCATTGATCAGTAGTTTTGTACTGAGTTGCAATCCATCGTTGAAGATTGATCCTGCGTTGGGAGAGTCTCCAGGCGTGCTTTACGAAGCAGTCGATTTAAGAGAAACGCCCGTCAGCTTCAAAAAGCCTAAAAATATTATCCTGATGATTGGGGATGGAATGGGCTTAACACAAATTACCGCTGGGATGTATCGCCATCAAAATAAATTGAATTTGGAGCACTTTAAGGTAATTGGTTTGCACAAATCTTATGCGAGTAATTCTCTGATTACCGATTCTGCGGCTGGCGCAACGGCTTTTGCTTGTGGAGTCAAAACTTATAATGGTGCCATTGGCGTTGATGCAGACACCATTCCACAAAAAACTTTGCTCGAAGAAGCGGAAGAAAAAGGTTTAGCTACGGGACTTGTCTCGACCTCTACGATTGTACACGCTACGCCAGCTTCTTTTATTTCTCACGTGCCCAGTCGAAAAATGTACGAAGCAATTGCGGCAGATTTTCTCAAAACAGAGATAGATTTATTTATTGGTGGTGGCAAAAAATACTTTGATCGACGAGAGTCTGACGATCGTAATTTGTACCAAGAACTAGAACAAAAAGGGTATGCCGTTTCGGATTATTTCAAAGAAGATTTCTTTAAATTATCCGTTTCTGCAAAGCAAAATTTCGTTTACTTTACGGCGGATGGAGATCCTTTACCGGTTGCTAATGGAAGAAACTATTTGCCCGGTGCTTCTAAACTAGCAGTAGAGTTTTTAAAAGAAAAATCAGCATCAGAAAATGGTTTTTTTCTGATGATTGAAGGATCTCAGATTGATTGGGGCGGTCATGCAAATAATTCTAATTATATCATTACTGAAATGCATGATTTCGATCGGAGCATCGGCGAAGTCTTAAAATTTGCACAGCGCGATAAAGAAACCTTGGTTGTCGTTACCGCAGATCATGAAACGGGCGGTTATTCTATTAATTCGGGTTCTACGATGGATAGCTTAGTCACTGCTTTTACGACGGACTATCATACGGGCACTATGATTCCTGTATTTGCTTACGGGCCGGGAGCAGAACTATTCGGAGGAATTTACGAGAACACGAGTATTTATCATAAAATCAAAAGAGCGGCAGGTTTTTAATAATCAATAGTGTTCGCCTAAAATGCAAAGCGCTTCTTGGGAAACTCGTTCTCAAGAAGCGCTTTGATATTTGTTGATAGTAATGGTATGCTACTAGTTAATTCTTTCACACAAAATACGGAAGGTGCTCTGCTTACAAATGTCTTTCGGCGTGGTAAGAAGATCGGACTAATGGACCACTTTCGACGAAGGCAAATCCTTTTTCCATTCCCACTTCCTTGTATTTTGCAAATACATCCGGATGAACATACTCTGCTACTGCTAAGTGCATTTTGGTTGGTTGCAAATACTGACCAATTGTCAATACATCGCAGCCATGTGCCACCAAGTCGTCCATAATTTTAAAGACTTCTTCTTGTGTTTCACCCAAACCAACCATAATACCCGACTTTGTTCGTTTCCCAAAATCTTTGGTGCGTTGGATTTGTTCTAAACTCCGAGCATACTTGGCTTGTGGTCGAACTTTACGATACAATCGTTCAACAGTTTCCATATTATGAGAAACTACTTCTTGTCCAGCACTAATCATGCGTTCTAATGCCCACCACGTTGCGCGGACATCCGGAATTAAAGTTTCAATGGTTGTTGTCGGAGAATTTTCCTTGATCAATCGCACCGTTTCGTACCAAATCTCAGCTCCTCGATCCTTACGTTCGTCTCGATTGACAGAAGTTAACACGGCGTGTTTGACCTGCATCAATTGAATCGCTTCGGCTACGCGACGTGGTTCATCTTCGTCGTATTCGCCGGGTCGCCCCGTTTTAACCGCGCAAAAAGAGCAAGATCGTGTACAAGTATTTCCCAAAATCATGAAGGTAGCGGTACCGGCACCCCAGCATTCCCCCATGTTGGGGCAATGACCACTTTGGCAAATGGTATTTAGCTCGTATTGATCAACGAGTGCTCTAACCTTTTTGAAGTTTTCTCCCGTAGGTAGTTTTACTCTCAGCCAGTCTGGCTTTCGGCGGCGTGGCGCTTTTTGATCAACTATAGGTAATTCTAACATGTCTATTTTCCAAAAGATAAAAGTAAATTAATTCGCTAGTACTTTGATAGTTTATATTACAAAGTATTTAAGTAGGTTTACCCAATAAGTTCACTAATTTGTGACGAGTAAATTTTGTTTCACGCTTCGTTAAAAAGCCTTGAAAACCACTAGGTTTCCTGCATTTTTTGCCTCGATTGAAGCAAAATTTCCTTCCGTCAAAATCACCAATCTATTTGGTAAAACTACTTAATACACATGATAACAAAAGAAGTGTTGTTTATGTTGCAGTGTATTTATCCTTGCTCCTTGTTGCGAAGCTGGAGGCGTACCAAGGTTTTACCAGCGTTTTCCTAATTGCAAAGATAGGTAAAGATTGACGAAAAAAGGACGATTTTCCTCACTTACCATAATTGGAACTTTCTTAGGATAAACGTCAATCATAATGCCTGCTTCGATCGCTTTGACAAATTCGTCGAAGGCACCCCAATCAAAATGTGCAGCGATTTTAGCATGAATGCCGGGGATAACCGAGAGTTCACCTAAACCTTTCGTAAAAGGAGCCGCTCCGTGAATCGTATTGACATTGAGGAAAGTGGCTTCTGTTTCAGGCGAATACTTCTCTGCAACAATAACGGGAGTACTGGTATTGTCTCTGACTCGATTAAATTCTAAATAATAGGGTTTGAGAATGCCTAAAGACGGACCAAATTCGTAAGTCATGCCGACCGCCAAACCTCGTTTTTTTGCTTTTTCTGAATAATAACGTTTGATGCCGTAACCTGCTCTCAAGACGAAGAAGTCATTTTGTTTTCCAAAAATAAAAGATCGAGAATTTCCCGGACTGTTAATATTGGGAATGTCATAACTCTGCTTAAATTCTTTTGGATGACTAATTCTGCCTAATTCAAAATGATAATACTTCGTTAGATAATAGGTTTTTATTTTACCATAATTAACCGCAAAAGCCAAACCATTGGTGTGAAACCTTGCATCAAAAGTAAGTTCTTTATCATAAATGATTCCTTTGTCATCACTATCCAGTTGCTTGGGTTGAAGTGTACTTTGTGCCGAGGCCCAAGGCATAAAAAAGCACCAAGTTAGTAATAGGATCAATATCTTCTTCATTCGCATATTTTTTTCAAATGAAACTATTCAGGACAATTTATCTCGCAGGAAGCAAGCTAAATGGTTCAAATAAACCAAATTTAGCTAAGGTAAGGACATAAAAAGCTTGACAGTTGTTCATCAATATACTAAAATTAACGTAGAAATGGTGAATTTGATACCTTCTAAGAGGGAATATTTCGAAAGTTCTGATATTTAGACAATAGCGAGACTATTGATCGTTTAAACGATCAACTAAATGGAGTGAGGCATACCGACAACTTGGGAGCGTGCGTTAGGTTTTTTGCTTAAACTAAAACTGTCTTATCGTTATTAGTTTCGTTATTAGTTGTCTAATTGCTCGCTAGCTTGTCTCATTATGCGTTTATCCGCAAGAGTGCTCAACACGATTTTACTCTTCTAGCAGTTCTATTCCAATGGTTTCAAAGAGTTCTTCTACCTGAAATCCCGTTTTCGCACTGGTTAGAATATCCCAAGGAACGGGAACTTGCTCTTTTACCATCGCCAGTTTTTCTTCGGAGAGCAAATCTGCTTTATTGGCTACAATTTTAAGGATTTTTCCCTTATAAACGGCTCTAATAAATTCAAGATTGATCAATGTATCCTTGTAGGTCAATGGGCGGGTAACGTCGAAAACGTAGAGTACCGCATCGGTATTCAAAAAATAGGAAACTGGTATTTTATCTTGGGTTACCTCTCCCGCAATATCCCAGAGCATGATACTAATATCAACACCATTGATGTGTAGTACTTTTTTATTGACGGTAACGCCGATCGTAGAGAGGTATTTTTCACTGAACTTGGAAAAGATAAACTTGTTAAATAAAGAAGTTTTTCCCACGCCAAAGCTTCCAGTAAGAATTACTTTTTTGCTAATCATAAAATTTAGTTTTGTGTTCAAGCGCTTGTTGATCAATCTTACCGTTGGGGAAGTAAGAAAGTATGCACAAATGCTGTTTGGCAATATTCAAAATAGTGGAATATTGATCAGTACTTAATAAAGTAAGTTGAAGTTTTGAATAATGAGTTTTTTATTAATCGAGAAACGCCCGCTTACCTGACTGCAATAGCAATCAAAGAGAGGACGTGCCGCGAAAAGGCATATTCAAAAAAGCAAATAGATTTAGAAGTACAGAGTATTAAGTATGTTTTATTTTGTGTTGGGTAAAATGTGTTTGTTCTTTGATCAATTACGTGCAACTCTTATGAAGCAGCAGCAAGCTCTCTTAATGTTTATACTTTGCATTTGGCTATCTTTGTAGGGATAAGTAGCAATGCAAGTTAATAAGTAAAATACTTTGTATTGGTGCCTAAGTAGGTAAACCTACTTAAATAGCCAGATTTTGTAAATTATTATTTAGACACCGATAAAGTTGGTCGTTAGTTTTTGTGAAATACTTTCGTATTCCGCTTTATTTACCGTCGCTAATTTATAACCTTTAAGTTGTCCTTCCGCAAAATCGAGCAGACTATTTGAAAGTTTTCTTTTATCAGAGGCAGACATTGAGCCCGATAAAGCGACCGCAATGTAATATCCGTGAAAATTTTGGATGAAAATCTTATAACTATCATATTGAATTAAATCGAGATCTTGGGCTTCTTTTTCGAAAGCATCTTCCACAAAAGCCTTGATGGCAGTCAACATACCGGCAATAACGTCCTGATTCATTTTCTTTTCGCGAGAAGCACTAGCCAATAAGAGTCCCGAATGACGTTGAATCAAATAAATTTCGTCAATGATCAAGTTATCGATATTACTGAGCACAATATCGCTTTTTTTAACGCCAGAAAAGCTGGCTTTAAAACGATCTTTAATCGCTTTGATAGAGAAAGTATTGGTTACTTGGTGGTCAATTTTTTCTTTGAGCTCTTGAAATTGGTGAGCAATATACTTGCTAATCATCTTACCCATGGTTGGATAAATAACGTTGAGAATCGCTTCTTGAGAAGCCGCAAGCTTTTTTTCAAAAATATCGTCAACGGCTTGGTGAAATTCTGCTGGAAAATTTTGTTTTAAAAACTCAATGCGTTCCTCTATGATCGGCGTAACCTTAGCGGATAATTGATCTGGATGCTCTAAAATTTGTCTCAATCGCTCTAACTCTGCACGATCCTCCCTCAGGAGAATGTCCTTCAACTTTTGCATCAATACTTCTTCGGAAAGCTTTTTATCTGCTTGATTCATAAATGAATTAATGAGACCTAAGCCTTCCGGTTTAGGTCAAATATCGCTGAAATTGGTTTATAACAGTATTAGATTTTAATCGACTTTCGTTCGGTACTACTTATGATCGCAGGCTCTGTTAGGGAAAAATACCTGCGCTTTTGGAGTTTTTACTGCAAGTATAAGGATTATGCATCCGCACAATCTTTATTTGGTTTAATCGTCGAGTAGATTTTTACTGAGTTGAGATAGTAAATTACTCAGGTTTTCTCGTTCTTGCCGCCGCAGCGTTTGAATTTTTTCGTGGAATTGCTGCTGACTAGCAGAGAAGGTTTTTTCAAGATTGTCAAATCGTTGCTCGCTGTCATTATTAAGTCGTTGATAATGCGCTTCAAACTTGGATTCCAAATCTTTCATTTTATCATTAAAACTGAGCTCCATCTGTTCAATACGGGCTTCAATTGCTTCGAAACGAACTTCGTTTTCAGAGATTTTGTGCCCCATGAGAATGTCTCGAATGGTGCTAATTTCGCCATTAGCATTTTCCGAATGGGGGATAGTCTGGTCGTCTTTCTTTGCCATAGTCAAAGAGGGAGTTTTTTTTGTAGTTAAATTTAAAGGGGCAAACGGAAACACTTTTTATGATAGAAGCACTTAACTTCATATAATAATTTATTGTTATTTCTCAAGGTATGAAAATATTCACATTTAAAAAAACTGAATCCAAGAAAACAACAAAGGAGAAGGGCAAAAGACATCGTTTGGAGAATGATTACGTCTGTCTTAGTACTTACCGTGTATTTAAAATAAGGTTTCTATAGTTTTCCCTATCTTGGTGATACATTTTGTACCAATATGGAATTATTACTCTACACGCCTTTACTTACCAATCGCATTCGCTACGTCACCGACTTGGTTTTTAAAGAATTATTAGGCCTAGAACTAATACTTACAACGGATCAAAATTACTTTTTGCTTAGCGAAGTGCCCAAGCTGAACTACAGCACGGAAGCTTTGGCAGGAACCATGCTTTTTCTTCCCCAAGGAAATCTACTAACCGAAACGACTATCCATGCTCAAAAGATTGAAGTTGTTCAAGTCCAAGGCTTGCCCGCTTTTTTTGCCTGTGATCTGCCTTCCGCAGATTATCATTTTGATGTTCTATCTTTAATCTTTTACTTAGTCACCCGCTACGAAGAGTACCTTCCTTTTGCGAGTGATGCGCATAATCGTTTTCCCGCTTCCGAAAGTTTAGCCTATCGTGCGGGCTTTTTGGACGAACCACTCATTAATCAATGGGTAGCCAGACTTAAAGCTTCCTTGACGGAAAAATATCCTGAACTCGTTTTTGTAGCGCCTAAATATCAATTTTTACCCACTTACGACATTGATTTTGCTTGGTCCTATCGTCATAAAGGCATTTATCGACAACTTGCCGCTTACGCACGAGATTTGTTGCATCTCGATTTGACCCAATTACAGCGAAGAATAAAAGTGCAATTGGGCATTGCTCGCGATCCTTACTTCGTTTTTGATTACCTCCATCAATTGCACCAAGCACTAAATTTATCGCCGCACTATTTTTTCCTATTAGGAGACTACGGACCATTCGATAAATCAAATCAAATTAGCGCCCGTGCTTTTCAGGATTTACTTCACGAAACGGCGCAACAATACCGCACGGGCATTCATCCTTCCTACGCTTCTCACGACGAGCCAGCAAAGCTTAGCAAAGAAATCGAGCGCCTACAATCGGCTACAGGACAGCCCGTTAAAAATAGTCGTCAACATTTTTTAAGATTACAGTTTCCTAAAAGTTACCAAACACTCATCGCCCAAGGAATAAAGGCGGATTACACGATGGGTTACGCGGCACAAACCGGATTCAGAGCCAGTATTGCGCACTCTTTTTGGTGGTACGATTTATCGAAAGAAACCATCACGGATTTACGTATTTTCCCTTTCCAAGTCATGGATGTAACCTTAAAACGATATCAAAAATTAGAACCGGCTGCCGCTTTGGAGCAAGTACAGATGTTGATCGACAAAACCAAAGCGGTCAATGGGTTATTCATAACCCTTTGGCACAATAGTTCTTTGACCGAAATCGAAGGATGGGAAACTTGGCGCAGTGTATACGAGGAAATTTTACGTCGAGCGAAAGGGGAATAGATTCCTATGAAAGTCTCAAATAAATTACTAGTTTTGGATGAATACCACTGATCAGGCTTTAAAATAAATTCAACTGGCAAAAGCTCAAAGTTCAAAGTCGTATTAAATCACCTAAATCACAAACATGGCTTTTATCCTTACAGAAAAGAACACTATCGCCAATCAATACTTGGCAGAATTACGAAATATAGAGATACAACAAGATCGGATGCGATTTCGTAGAAATATGGAGCGATTAGGAGAGGTAATGGCGTATGAGATTAGTAAAACCTTTGCGTACGAACAAAAAGACGTGGATACTCCGATGGGGATTGCAAATATGCAACTTCCGAAAGAACGGATCGTTCTGGCAACTATTCTCCGAGCAGGTCTGCCTTTTCATCAAGGTTTTTTAAACTGCTTTGACAAAGCAGATAATGCTTTTGTTTCGGCTTACCGCAAACACCACAAAGACGGGACTTTCGAAATAAATATTGAATATGCTTCCTGTCCTGACCTAAACGATGCGGTCTTAATCTTAGTGGATCCAATGTTGGCAACTGGCGCCTCTATGCACATGACTTTGCAAAAATTACTAGAAAACGGAACGCCTAAAAAGATACATATCGCTACGGCAATCGCCTCTACGAGTGGTTTTAACTACCTCAAGCGCCTCAATGCCAAAGCCTCTATTTGGATGGGAGCGTTGGATGACGAATTGACGGCTCGATCTTTTATTGTACCAGGATTAGGGGACGCAGGAGATTTGAGTTATGGTGGTAAACTGCAAGAATAACTTGGAATTACCACCTTGTTCCAGTACTTACTTAAGCGCGATTTTATTATAAATTAAGAAATAAATTAGCGAAAGCATTTAAATAGTGCGCTGCAATTTGTACATTCGTGCCTCATCACCTTACCCTATTTATAGATTTAGTTTTGAAACAATGTCAATGATTTAGTAAGGTTGATTAGCCTAACCCTAGTTTACAATGTACTAGACCTAATAATAGAAGAACTGATACCAATTTGATTCAATTACAGAGCGATAATTCGGCTTTACTATGCTAGAACAATTGACCCCAAGTTTAATTTTGGGCATCGTTGCAGCTTATTTTTTACTACTAGTTATCATTTCCTACTTTACCAGTAAAGATGCGGGCAATGCGAACTTCTTTTTGGCAGGTCGGCAATCTCCGTGGTACTTAGTAGCATTTGGTATGATTGGCGCTTCTCTTTCGGGCGTTACTTTTATTTCTGTTCCCGGTTGGGTGGCGGATAGTCAATTTTCGTATATGCAAATGGTCTTAGGGTACTTGTTAGGGTACTTGGTGATCGCTACGGTTTTGATGCCGATGTATTATCGACTTCAATTGACTTCTATTTATAGCTACTTGGATACGCGGTTTGGTGGTTTTTCTTATAAAACGGGCGCTAGTTTTTTCTTACTTTCCCGTGCCATTGGTGCTTCTTTTCGATTGTATATCGTCGCTTTAGTTTTACAGGAATTTGTCATGAATAGTTTTCAAGTGCCTTTTTGGTTAACGGTATTAATGACGATTATCCTGATTTGGATTTATACTTATCGAGGCGGTATTAAGACGATCGTTTGGACGGATACCTTGCAGACATTCTGTATGTTGACCGCCGTAGTATTTACCATCATAGCCATTAGTCAAAAGCTAGATTTATCAATTTCGGGCCTCTGGGTTACCGTTGATGAAAGTGCTTACTCACAAATATTTTTCTTTGAAGAGGGATGGGGCGATGCTAAAAATTTCTTCAAACGTTTCCTCGCGGGCGCTTCTATGGCGATTGTAATGACGGGATTGGATCAGGATATGATGCAGAAAAACTTGAGTTGTAAAACACTCGGTGATGCACAAAAGAATATGTTTTGGTTCAGTATTGTCCTTGTCTTTGCAAACTTACTATTCTTAACTTTAGGTGCATTACTTTTTATCTACGCTGGCGAAACGGGGATCGAAATTCCAACACAAACAGACTTACTCTTTCCAACGATTGCCATTGAACACCTATCTCCAAGTATCGGAATTGTCTTTATTCTAGGCTTAATTGCGGCGGCTTATTCAAGTGCAGATTCGGCTTTAACGGCGCTGACAACTTCTTTCTGTGTAGATTTCTTAGGTTTTAAAGAAAAAGAAAACCCGGAAGTAGCAGCCGAACAAAAACGAACTAGGTTTATCGTACACCTTGGTTTTTCCTTGTTGCTCTTCGTGATCATTACTGCATTTTGGTTGGTCAATGATCGAGCGGTGATTGATCAAATCTTTACGGTGGCGGGATATACTTATGGTCCTTTACTAGGTTTATACAGCTTCGGGTTTTTGATGAAGCATAAAGTTTTGGATCAATACGTTCCTTGGGTCTGTATCTTATCTCCCATATTGACTTTCCTATTGAGCTACTACTCAGAAACTCTATTTTTTGGGTATAAATTTGGCTTTGAATTACTCATCCTCAATGGAACAATTACTTTTTTAGGACTCTTTAGTATCTCTTATTTTGATCAAACAGACCAAGGGAAAGACCTAGAAGAAGTATAAGCTTGACTGATGCTCGTTCGTTTCAGGTCGCGATTGCCTTGGACTATTCCACGAACATACCAATACTAGGTACAATCTTTTCCAAGAAAACTTTTTTAGAAAAAGGCTGAGGAATATATCCTTCAATTTCCGAAGAAAGCTCAATGCGGTCTATCGTCAGGGGAGAGCAATAGCTCGAAGTAATGTAAATCAGCGTGTCAGGATGCAGCAAGGAGAGCTGTTGAATATACTTATCCACAAACGTTAATCCAGTCATAAACCGCAAGGTATTACTTACCAAAATTACATCTGGAAAATGTTCGGTTCGGCATTGAGCCAAATACTCTAATGCGAGTAAAGGACTCTCTTGGAAGGACGCTTCGATCGGAAGGTCGTTCACTTCAATAATTTGGCTGGTTAAAAAGTTGATTTGAGGATCGCTATCCAGAAAAAGAAATTTAAAATGTGACATGTTATGGGTGTTACGGGGATTAGTTTTTGTTCAATATGGGTCTAGTTTTGGTTTTTAGGAATCAGCGCAATGCGCTTAGGGCTTATGCTGCAGCCTTATATTTATTTGTCTTGGTGCTTAGTTGGGATTTAAATAAACAGTAAAAGTTGATCCTTCTGATTCTTTGCTTTGTACTTTAATCGTGCCGCCGTGAAACTCTAAATTATTTTTGATCATACTCAAGCCTAAGCCAACGCCCTCGCTGTTGTTGTTGAGTCGCTGAAAAGGTTGAAATAATAAATGACCATATTGCTCCAAATCCATTCCGATGCCATTATCTTTTATCTGTAAAAGCACAAAATCACCTTCTTGTTTTGTCGTAATTTCAATCCTAATAGGCGTATTTTTTCTCCGGTATTTGACGGCATTGCTAATCAAATTGTAAATGATACTATTAAGCTGTACTCGGTAATAGGAGACTTTAGGCGCTTGTTCAAAATCTGTAACAAATATGGGGTTGATGCCTTCTAATTCAAAACACAATCGACCAAAAGCAATGTCAAACATTTCCGAAAAGTCAAGCTCTTCCCTTTTTTGGGCTTCGTTTTTTTGTGCCTCCACAAATTGCATCATGCAGTCTAAAATGTGCTCCATCTTAATCGTTGCCGCTTTCATCGTATCCAGCGCTTTGTGCCTTCTTTTTTCGTCGGTGAACCTGCGAATGAGATCCGGAAAGGTTTTTAAGACAACGAGTGGCGAGCGTAAATCATGTGCCGCACCCATCACAAAATTATCTAAAAATTGGTTGACTCTTCTGAGCTCTTCGTTTTCTTGTTTTAAGCTAGGAGGGGAAAAATCCCGTTCGTGACTGTCTGCTTCGGAGTCGATCAAATTAGCCTCGGATAAGGCTTCTGGGAATTCGATTTCGTGGCAAATGAGCGATACCATCTTGATCCCTTCGTTATAAATTAGTGGACTCACAATAATCGATAAATATTGCGAACTACCATCGCCTTTCCTAGCGTGAGCAGAAAAACTGTTCGTAGGCATTCCTGTAAAAACCAAATCAATTGCTTCTTTTGCAGTAGGTTGAGAAATTTCATCCAGATAGCTAAAGAAAGATTGATTGCTAGAAAGATTTATGCGCGTTCGTTTATAAATGTTATCAATAGACTTGATCATTCCTGTTGGATCAATGATGTAGGACAAGCCATGATGATTACTGATGGGAAGTTCTGCGTTTGTATGATGCACATCATTCAAAGCAGGAACGGTCGGGCGACGAACCGAATCGTTTCGTTTCATTTTTTTCCTCAATTTTGATGACAAAGCATTACAAGCAACCGCAAGGCTTTATCATAATAGTGTTGTGATTATAGTGTGAATAGGAAGGAATATACCTTTGCTAATGGCCAACTAATTGGCGATTATTTCTCTTGATCAATATCCTTTTTAAACTCTCTTCTGTATGATTTAAATATTTATTGTTGGTAAGAAGATATAGTATCGTCCTAGCATTTTCTTTGATTAATTTATTCCTCAGTAAGGATAGCAATTTTAAGGATTTGCTGAGTTGATCAATCCCCGATAATAATTGCTCGAATTGGTTGAATATAAAATTTGACTTGTCAGAAGGATTCGCCAATCGCTCGTTTTTATCCGTATACGTTTCGTAGAACTTGGACGCTCTAAACTCTAAATATTGAATCCTAGAATCAATGATCGCGTAGACTTGCTCCGTCAATTGGTCTGCTTGATAATACCGGGTAGGCTTGATGTGCATGGGAGTTATCATCGAATTAGGTTTTATCTGGAACTACCGTATCTGTAGTTCTAGGCGTTTAAACTTGTCTCAAAAGTTGCCGTAAAGTTGAGGAACATAATTTTTTGGATGAGATCAAAAAACTATTCCTTAAACAATAACTGAACGTTTTAAAACAAACTTCTAAATTTAAATGTTTTTCTTAAGTCTTGGTCAGACTGTTCATTCCAGATTCGAAGCGGAACACTTATGGCAAAAAAGAGTGTCCTAAAATACAAATATTAAAAATCAATATATAAACAAATATAGACTGTTTCGCGTTATAATCCAAGTTTTATTAAAAAAATATCTAATAAGATTAATTCACCAGTAAATTGTGTTAGATTTTGAGTAAGGAAGGAGCAGTACAGAAAATACGATACAAATAAATTGGTTAATTTAATTTCGTGAACTACTTAAGTCGTTCTTTGTATCAAACGGTAGCCAAGCTTTTAAGTTGAACTATGCCCAGTATCCCAAAGCTTAGCGATTAGAATCTATTTTAAAAGAATTTAAAAGAAGCAACTGAAACGATTTTCCTAACTTTCTATTCTTTTTTTTATCTTGCAAAAAGAAGTCTTCAAAAGGAGATATTATACTAAAGTACTAAGACAAGATTAACTTGTATTGGTATTCGTATTTAGAAGAATATCTTAAAATAGGTACCATTAAACCGTAAGTATTATGAGCAAACTGAGTGTCAAAGCTGGTAAAGGCGAATTGTTCCTTTCCAAAAGTAGTAAGTTAGTAGGCTTAAAATCTGAAAGCATTAAAAACTTAGCAGCAACTGACTACGTAGAAGAAGAAGTCTTTAAAAGTCTAGGTGGTTTCAAAGTAGTAGCCTTAGATAAAGGACTAGCTTCTATCGACGACAAATTAGATGAAGTACGCGCTAAAACAGAGATTGAAGTTGGTACCCATGTTTATTATGCAGAAGGGAGTACCCGCCCACTAGTGCCAACGGGAGAAATATATATTATTTTTCAAAACACGACCAACGTAGAAGAACAGAATCTAGTTCTAGATGAATACGCATTGGTGCTAGTAGAAAGAAGAGGTCCTTACAAAGTAATCGCCAAAGTCTCCAAAGCTTCTCCTAATCCACTCAAAGTAGCTCATTTTTTACAACAAATTTCCTTGGTTCAACACGCAGAGCCAGACATGGATTCGTTGCTCGAAGAATATGACTTTAATCGTCCCAACGACGATTTATTAGCACATCAATGGCATTTAGAAAATAAAGGGAAAGTCGTGGATGCCAACTGGCAATTAAAAAAGAACGCCGATGCAAAAGTCGTGGATGCTTGGCGTCGTTTAGGCTCAATGGGCTCGGAAGATATTAGTATCGCAGTGATTGATAATGGTTTTGATTTGACACATCCCGATTTAAAAAATAAAGTACATAAGCCTTATGATTTAGTGACCGAAACGGATAATATTGAACAAGGTGATCCGCGCTTTACACACGGTACAACTTGCGCAAGTGTCGCACTGTCCGCCGCAAACGGAACAGGAATTGTCGGAGCGGCACCCAACGCTAAGTTTACGCCCATCAATGGAACTTCTTTTAGCCTACGGGCGACGGAAGAAATGTTTGACTATTGTGTACGAGAAGATATTGATATTATCAGTTGCAGCTGGGGAAGTACCGATCCTGCTTTTACCTTGAGCCCAATGAAAGAGGAAGCAATCGCACACGCCGCTCGCAACGGTAGAAAAGGAAAAGGCTGTATTATTTTGTTTGCTGTAGGCAATGATAATTTTGATTACGTTAGTTTCTACGCAGCACACCCCGATGTCATTGCGGTGGCTGCTTCTACGAGTAAAGATGAACACGCGGATTATTCTAATCGCGGGCGAGAGGTTAGCATTTGCGCTCCGTCCAACGGAGATTGGCCCATTACGGCGGCGAGAGCTTGGTGGGATAATGGGGTCAGCTGGGAAGAGGGAGCCTTCCGATATTGGCGAGATGGTCAACAACGAGGTGAGCCGGGAAAATATAAACATTTTGGTGGTACATCAAGTGCTTGTCCTTTGGCTGCTGGAGTTTGTGCACTAATTCTATCTGTGAATCCCGAATTAACGGCAGTTGAAGTTAAAGATATTCTAGAAAAAACGGCAGATAAAATTGGTTCGCCCGCAGCGTATTTTAATGGTCATTCCACCAAATATGGTCACGGTAGAATCAATGCAGATAAAGCCGTTGCAGAAGCCATTCGTAGGAAAGATTTAGGAAATGCCGGCGAAAATCCAGAAGTTGAAAATACGCTGGCGAAGGGTAGAGGTATTTTTCATTTTAGCGTGGTTCGACAGGCATCCGTAGGGTATGGGGTGCAGATTGGAGCTTTCGCAGAATATGGTAATGTTTTAATCCAAGCGGAAAAATTGCAACGGATGTTTGACGAAAAAGTAATCGTAAGCATTAATGAATTAGATGGTCGAACAGTCTATAAAATCGTCGTCGGTGCATTCGACCAAAAAAATAGTGCCATTCAATTACAAAAGCAGATGAAAGAAAGAGATATCAATGGCTTTATTCGCAACCTAAAAGATCTTGTCTAAGGAAGTTGCTGCGCGGGAGTAAGCCCAACCCTTTGAGCCTTTCTTCGGCAAGAATGCTACGGTTTACGCTCATATACCACGAGTTGATAAGGACTGGTAATTGCTTGTTCTCGTGCCAATTCGCCCCAATAAATGCGAGAAACTTGATCTTTAAAAATTTCGACCAAGCCAATTTTTTCATAATGTGTTTCTAAATAACGTACCCGCCAAGGATAAAAAATCGGTAAAGTTTTTTTGTTGATCGCCCCCGAGTAAGGATGACGGACATCAACGATGAAACGGGGACTGGCAGCACTAGTTTCGGCAATCAACTCTCGTTGCCAAATAGCCGTCTGCGGCGTATTACCCATTAAAAATAATAAGAAGTTATGCCGACTAGGCGCTTTTCGGTTGGTATAAAAATTGATTTGCGGTTCCGACCCCCACACGGCAATCTGGTCTCCCACTTCACTATGTTGTTTCAAATAATCACTGATGAGTTTAGTCTCAGAAAAAGGATTCGTTTGATAAACAGAACGCAATAATTCCGTCGAACTCAATTCAAAATAATAACTGCGCTGTTGGTATAGACTATACGTCACCAAGATCGCAATCACGGTTAAGGGCAATGCGGGATAACTGCGCTGCGGTAGGTAATATCGACTTAGATAAAAGCCTAATCCAACAAGTATGGCTAAGCTCGGAAAGAGCAATAAAAAATAATGACCATAAAATCTAAAACCGGGGATAATGGCCAAAAGAGAGAAAAAAGGAAGGAGGTAAAACCAAAGTTTTGGAAATTTTGTCTTTTTGGTAAAAAGTACCACTAAAAGCGCACTTGCGGCTAAATACCAGAAGCTTTCGTAGCCGGTGCTGATGCGCTGGAAGTTTTTTAGAAATCTTCGCCAACCCGTTTCCCAGTGGTATTGCCCGATGTAGCTGCGTGGGTATTCTATCATCCAAAAAAACATTTCTGATAAGGCTGCTTGACGATACAATTGTAGGCCAAACCATAAAACGGGAACCAAGGCTCCGCAAAACATTAAGCCCATTTTTTGTGAAAAAGATTTCCACGAAAAAATCCCTTGCAGGTAAAGCTGACTCCAAGTGTAAGTCATCCCTAAGCCAACATAAAAAATTCCATTTTGCTTAATGAGTACGGTCCAAGCGAGTAAAGCAGCCCCGAGTATCCAAAGCCACGGCTTTTGCTTTTTTAGTGCTTGTTGTAAAACACATAAAGCTGCCAAAAAAAAGAGAATTAGTAAATGCTCCGCTTGCGCAGAAAATCCTGCCGCCATTTTATTCAAACTCACTAAAGTAAAAATCCAACTCGTTGCAACGGCCGCCCAAGGGTCAAAAAGGTTTTTACTAAATTGGAAAATAAATACAATGCTGAGGAGATTTACGAATAAGAAGCCAAGGTGAACACCGTACAAATGATTCCCGAAAATAGCCTGCAACCAAGCGTAGCTATAAAATAAACCCGGCGGTTTTTGTTCGTAAAAATCAAGGTAAGGTATTTTGCCTTCGAGTAGCAGTTGGGCTTGATAGCAATATTCTCCTTCGTCTCTTTCGAGGGGAACATCCATGAATTGCCAACGAAGATAGCTCGCCACTAAAAGCGCCATCCCCAATAAAAAATAGGGTAGTAGCTGCTCAAAGGAAGCGCGATTACTTGCGTTCAAAGATTGCAATGTATTCTTGACTTTGAGGTTGGTACGTTAAAGCTGCTGCGTCCCAAACGTAGTTGGTCGGTCTATCTCTAAAAATATCTGCGTAACCAATCACTTTATAATATTGAGAAATATAGTTTCGCGACCAATTGTAAATCATTTGATCTGAATTAGGGCGCATAACCCACGAAAATCGATGATTGACCATCGCCATATAACGCGGTTGGGCTCGTTCAATATCCGCTTTCAATTCTTGCTGCCACTCCGAGGCTTTTGGATGTTCGGTCATTAAAAAAACCAGGAAAGTATGCCTTGAGGGACATTTTAAACCCGCATAAAAGTTAATCTGTGGCTCCGATCCTAAAACGACCAGTTCATCGCCCGGCTTCGAACTATTCTTTAAATAATCTCCAATAACTTTTGATTCTGCAAATGGATTGGTACCATATACTTCGCGCAAAATCTGGGTAGGATTGGTATCAAAATAGTAGCTTTTATTTTCAATCATATTTTGAATCGGCAAAAAGATAAAAAGACCCAGCACGCCCCAATGAGCTTGCTGAAAGCCAAAACTACTTTTCAGTAAGTCGCTTACCGCGTAAACGGAAACACCAATCAAAATAGCTGCTGCTGGAAAAACTTTGATAAAGTAATGACCGTAAAATCGCAATCCGGGCGTGATGGCCAAGAAAGAAAAGAGGGCTAAGCTCCAAAGCATTACTTTTTTGTAAGTACTGATTTTGGTAAAACTACCAAGTAGTAAACCGATTACGGCAAGTCCCCAAAAGGCTTTGTAATTACCCGAAATTTGTCCAATCTTGGTTTTTAAAAATCCTATCCCTACGTCGAATGGAATGCTAGAAACATATTCTTTAGGGTATTCATAAATCCAAAACAAAAATTCATCGAAAGCACCTAAGGCAAGCATTAGACCAAGCATCAAGAAGACGGGCAGCAAGACACCTACTGCAAATAAACCTGCTTTTTTGAATACTTTTTCCCAAGAAATGGGTTTCGCTTCCAGCATATAATAACTCAGCAAAGTAATTCCTAAAAAGGCAATGAAAAAGATACCGTTTTGCTTAATGAGGAAGCTCCAACTCACAACGGCACCACTAAGTATAAATTGCCAATTCTTCTCTTCTTTGAAGGCGCGCAGTAAATAGTAAAAGGCAATGGCAAAACACAAGGTCAAAAGATGCTCCGCTTGTACTGTAAAACCAGACGCCGCCTTAGTTAACGATAAAAAAGCATAACTCGCACCAATCACTACGCCAGTCTGCGTATCAAACAATTCTTTCCCCACCAAAAATAGAAACCAGACGGTAACGAGGTTGAGTAACAAGAAAGTAAGGTGAACGGCTTCTAAGGATTTTCCAAAAATTCCAAGTAAAAGCGCGTAAGAATAAAATAAACCTGGCGGCTTTTGTTCATAAAAATCAAGATAGGGCGTTTCTCCCGCCAGCAGCAATTCGCCCGCGTAGCAATAATCGCCTTCGTCTCGCTCAAAAGGAATGCTAATAAAATTGAGTCGAATCAAAATGACCGCCAAGGCCACCAATACCATCAAACCGCCATAAATATAATTAGGGTTAATCAAAGGAGCTTTAGCGCTTGCCTTTGATTTAGGACGAGGCGTAAATTCAGGTTTTTTGGAGCTTGATTTTTTCTTAGCCATTGGGAGGTTTTCGTTAAATGCAGCGAATTACTTCTCACAAATATAAATAATTACTAATATTTATAAGGGATATCGTTGATTTTGTTGCAGAAAACGGGCTTTAGTTGATTGTTGGTCTAAAGCTTCGGAGAAGGTAGCGAGGCGATAAATTAAAAAAGGACTTGATCTTCGCAGACCAAATCCTTTTCCTTTATTATCAATCAAAATGTCCTTCTCATCGAAAAACAATTCTATTAACCTACTTAAGTCTTACTCTTCTAATACACTGTCAATGATGTGCATTACACCATTTTGAGATTGAATGTCAGTCTCAATGATGTTAGCAGAGTTATTTCCGAATACGTTAACAGAGTAGCTTGCACCGTCAATTACCAAAGTAATATTATTACCCGTTAAAGTTGCTGCTTCTAAACCGTTAGTAATGTCTGCTTGTCGTACGTTCGCACCAGGAATTACGTGGTACTTAATTCTGTTGGCTAAAGTAGCAACGTCAACGTCCGCTAAAGTAGTATTGTTTGCTGTCAACCAATTTGCAAAAGCAGTATTGTCTGGAGCAAATACAGTATAAACACCGTTCGCTGGATTAGGGTCAGAAAGTAATCCTACTAAGTTTGGCTGCATAGGATCTGCACTTACTTTGGCTAAAGC
>CALFBG010000253.1 GCA_937951685.1 uncultured Saprospiraceae bacterium
CCAAAGCTCAAAACATTAATAAACTTAAATTACAGTGTACTCAGCAAGATAGACAATTGCTAACTCCTTCGTTCTCAAGCAAAAAAAAGCCTATCCGTACAGAATAGGCTTTTATATATAAGGTTGCATGATTCAAAATGAGTTGGGCGGTTGAGTAATTCGTAAGCATTACTTCGTATCGCCGCTAAAATTTGAGGGCAGCAGCATTAAAACTGCCGCACCTCAATTTATTTTGCGATGATTTAGATTTTTGTTTGATTTAGATTTTTACTACGAGGAGGGAAAATAATAATGCGCTTATACCTTAAGTCATCCTGAAGATGACCAAGCACAATCGATTTAGTTTAAAGATTTAGTTTAAATAAGGGAGTAATTAAGGGGGGATGGCGTATGAAAAGATCTACACTTAGAACACTTAGTAGCTTGCAATTCCCGTGCCAATACCCAATTTTTTATCGTCACAAATCATTTTTTAGAATAAAAATTCAAATAAACCTAAAAAACAAAATAAAATTAAATATTTGTGACAATACAAATTTACTGATCTGATTTTTCAATAATCTTTGTTTGCTCCCCGAAGTACTTAATAAACTGCCGCATTTCGCTCGCTAACTTCTTATTTTGCGTAGCTCGTTCGTAAGTTCCGGCCATAAAACTGAGCGTTTCGTAGAAAAACTGATCCATTTCATGTACTTGCATATCCGCCGTCCATAAATCTACTTTCAGCGTGCTTAAGGTTTTACGATCAAAAAAAGATAATAAAACGGCTTTACAGCGCTCGGCTTCGGGCCCATTTGGATTATCTTCATTTTGCCAATCAATGTCTACGGGTACTTTATCTTTATTTAAACCAATAGAAACTTTGATGTCTGATTTTTTAACGACTTTATTGTCTAACATAATCTTATTCGTTTGAAATATTAGGAGTAGCCGAATCGCTTGTAGATTGATCGGCGAGTTGTTGTAATTGATGAGAAGGATATTCAAAAACGCCTGCTTGGATTCCTTGGGCAGCATTGACCATTGCTTGCGCAACGACTTCTGCTTCGATGGGTTGGTAACGACTAAGCATTCCTCCCGTCAACTGATCGATCCCTTTACCGATGAAGCCCGCAATGGTTTCGCCCCAGCGATTTTCGTTGCGCTGCCCCAAAAGTACGGATGGTCGAAAAATATGCGTTGCCCAAAATTCCAATGGTTTTACCGCAGCTTCCAATTTTCCTTTGACACGACTATAAAAAAAGAGTGCTGCTGGATCCGCACCAACGGAAGAAACCAGCAAAAATTGATTTACTTTATGCTTCGCTGCAATTTTAGCAATTTCGTAAGGATAGTGATAATCAACTTTCAAAAAAGTCTTTTGATCGCCCGCCTTTGCCATCGTCGTGCCAATGCAATAAAATAAATCATTGCCTTGAATATTCACCGCCGCCGCTTCTAAACGATCAAAGTTAATCTTTACAATTTCCAATTTATCGTGCTGGACGTCCAAATTATCCTTGCGCGTAAAAGCAATTACTTTATGGTAATTAGCGGAGTCTAACAAATAGCGCAGACAATAGGAACCAACCAGTCCCGTAGCACCGAAGAGTAAAGCGGTTTTGCTATTTTTAGTAATCTCAATGGCCATAAAGATAAGTTGTAGGCTTTTTTTAAAACATTTGCGCGAAGTTAAGGATTATTATTGAACTGCTTTAGTAATATAAGAAACAGATAATCCTCCCCAGATGCCAAGCCCACCGTTAATGTTGTTTTCGACGCGCGTATAAGAAGAAAAAGGACCTTGATTGATCGCATTAAACTCTAAAGAATTCCAAAAGTTGTAATGCGCTTGATCAATTGTACACCACTTCATCGTCAAGGTATCCCCTACCGTCAATAAACCAAAAGTCTCTTGCTCAATGGGTTCGTTCCGAGGTTCGCCTTTTGCTAACGGAAACTCAAAACGCTTCCCATCAAAAAAAACATCATCCGTAACGGAGTTGAAACCCGGAATAAAAGCTTCCCCATTAATACTCGTGAAGTACCGATAAAAACTCACCAACGAATCGGGATCCGTCACAAAACAACGCATCTCCAATAAGTTTGCGGGTGGATTGCCCGGTGGATCAACAAATTGAATAGAATCTAAGGGGACTAATGGTGGAATTGTTGTGCGCGCCGTGAGGAGTTTATCCTCTACGCGAATTTCCAAGGTATACGTTTTACCTACTTCTCCTACTAAACTAAAGCTAGGATCAAGGTACAAACAAACGTTCAAGGCTAAATCTTCTAAGTCAACCCCAAAGGCTTGCGCCACCAATATTTGCTGTGCAGGGTCTAATTCGGAGAGACACAGTTCGACCAAATTAACAGAAGTACTGCCATTCGAAACCGTAACTTGTGCATCACGAACAAAAAGATTATTAAGTGTTTCTAAGCTGATTTCAGTAGAAAAAGGAATGCTTCGCGTCAAGATTACATACGGTGGCAAGGCTTGGTCGCCTGCTTCGATGTATCCTTCTACGACAATATCTGTGGGATCGGTAGAAATCTCAGGCAGAAATTCTTCTTCGCAAGCGACGCCACAACAAAGGAGTAACAAACAAAGGCTGATATTTTTAATTGTAGTGACCATTATTTTTTCTTTTTTTGTTGCCATTTAAAATTCCAAGTAACGGAAGGTATGATTGGGAATAAAGAGACTTTGTAAGCCGTAGCTTTTGCACTTCCCTCCTGTAAATTCGTTTCAAAAGCCGTATAGGTAAAAAATGGATTTCTACGATTGTAGATATTGTAAATAGAGAAAACCCAACTCGATCGAAAGTTTTTCTGAGATTTGGGATTTGGATTGTACGTCGCCGAAAGGTCAATTCGGTGATAACTTTCAAGGCGGGCGCTATTTCGTGGTCCGTACTCCACGTTGAGGTTTTGCTCAATGAGGAATAAACTCTTGATGGGCGTAAAGGCGTTACCCGTTCCAAAAACTAGCGCCCCACCGAATTCCCATTTATCACTCAAGCGATAATTACCAACCACGGATAAATCGTGCGTCCGATCATAATTAGCCGCAAAGACTCTTCCGTCTTCGATATCTGGAAAACTTCGCTCCGTTCTCGATAAAGTATATCCAATCCAGCCCGTGAATTTTCCTTTGTTTTTTCTTAAAAATAATTCAATTCCGTAACTCCGACCTTCACCAAAAACAAAGCCTACATCTGCTTCTTGAGTTGGATTACTCACGTAAGTATCAGGATAATCAATTTGGTCCCATAAGTCTTTGTAGTAAACTTCAACGGAAGTTTCGTAGACATTATCCTGCAAGTTTTGAAAATAGCCCAAAGCATACTGAATGCCGCGCTGTGGGCGCACTCGCTCTGAACTCGGCACCCAAACGTCCGTTGGTAAGGTACTCGTAGAATTACTGACGAGGTGTACAAATTGATTGGTCACCGTCACTCCCGCTTTGAGGGAAACGCGCTCGTTGATACTGTATTTTCCGGTTATTCTAGGCGCTAAGCCGTAATAGGTTTTTACGGGTTCCCCCCGATCGTAAGTTCTATTCGAAATGGAAGATTCGAAAGGACCTACTTGCGTAAAAATAGAAGCTCTAATTCCGTAGTTGATGCGTAAACGGTCCGTTACTTTATAATCATCCAACAAGTATAAGGCTGCTTCGTGTGCGTATTTTTTTTGCAAATTTGTCGTCTCAAATTCTACCTCTCCCGAAGTTGCATTCGCAATATTTGGCGTCAAGCGATGAAAAGTATAATTAGCCCCAAACTTTAAATTATGCTTATTCGAAGGGAAGTAATCGAAATCAACTTTAGCATTGTAATCTCGAACGCCCGAAACGACGTTGATTTTAAATTGATCTTGTCCGCCTTCAAAAGAAAAATCGTAATCGTTGTAAATAGCCGAAACATTCATAAACAACTTATCCGAAAACAAGTGGTTCCAGCGTAAAGTTGCCGTCGCATTTCCGTAAGGTAAATTAAAGAAAAAACCACGTAGATTAGATACGTAGTTCAAAACATCCCGCCCAAAATAACCACTCAAATACAACCGATCTTTGTCCGAAAAACGATAATTAATCTTCGTATTCAAATCATAAAAATAGTAGTTTGTACCTTCGAAGTCGGTTCCTTTCAAGGCCGGCTGTGCCAAATCAAAAGCGTACGTTCGCCGAGCAGAAACGATAAAAGAGCTTTTATCTTTTTGAAGCGGCCCTTCCACCGTCAAACGGGAAGCAATCAAACCAATTCCCCCTTCTACCGCAAAATGCTTATTGTTCCCTTCTTTCATCTGAATGTCCACTACCGACGATAAGCGACCACCGTAATTGGCGGGCATTCCACCTTTGATCAGCGTTGTATTTTTGATTGCGTCCGCATTAAAAACAGAGAAAAAACCAAGCATATGTCCCGAGTTGTAGACAACGGCTTCGTCCAACAAAACGAGGTTTTGATCTGGTCCACCACCACGCACGTAAAACCCCGCATTCCCCTCTCCTGCCGAAGCAACTCCCGGCAATAATTGTAAGGTTTTCAAAATATCAACTTCTCCTAGTAATGCTGGCAAGCGTTTGACATTTTCCATCGACAAATCAATCGTCCCCATTTCGGTACTTTCTACATTCTCATCAGCTTCTTTCGCGGTCACGACGACTTCCGTAATCGTGATTCCTTCCACTAGATCTAGGTTGAGTCGTTGGTCTGCCGTTAGATTAATCCGCATTGTTTTTTCGGTGTACCCGAGATAAGAAAAGACGAATTCGTAGCTCCCCTTAGCTAAAGTCAGCGAGTAAAATCCGTAGGCATTTGAGCTTGTTCCTTGTGCAGGATTGGCAGCGTTGTAAACATTCGCGCCGATGAGTGTTTCGCCCGAAGCGGCATCTTTGAGGTAACCACTAAGCGTAAATTTCTGTTGAGCGTTCAATCCAAAACTAGCAAAGCAGAAAAGAAGAAATAGAATGATTTGTTTCATGAGTTCCTTAGAAAACGATGACGATGAAAAGAAGTAAAGCTGTATTGGTGAATTAAACAATCTACTCGGTGAAGTAGTTGTTTCAAAACTATTTATTGATAAACTTATTGATAAACGGGCGTAATTTTAAAGCCTTGCTTTTTCAATAAGCGCAGTAAACCTTTTTTACCACCGAGATGTCCCGCACCGACGGCGTAACAAATAGATTGTTCTTTTGCAATCAGGGCAAATCGTTCTGCCATTACCTGATTCCGATCGAAGAGTAAAATCTTGCGTAAGCCTTTCGCATTTTTGCGGGCAGCTTTGTAAAGTTTTCGTAAATCGGCGGTTTCGTACAAACGAGTCATTTTCAGCAATTGTTTTTGAAAACGATGTACATTTTTGGCGGTCCAGATTAAGGACTTTACTTGATAATCCAGTGGTATCTTTTGTAGGATTTCGATTTGTTCTTCGAAGCTTTCGATGCCTAAGAGGATTTTATCCTGTTCGCGAGCATATTCCCAAAGTGATTCGTCGAGCGAATGCGGCATATCTGAAGAGAGGACGCCTTCGCTCAACATATTGGAAATGAGCATGGGTAACGATCGATCAAAAAGGATCAAATCCATTCCCGTTAAGGAAGTAAAAAGTTTTCCGATTTTTTTGTACGCTTTTGCGGGAATCAATTCGCTCAGAAACATACCTTCCGGCAGATCCATTAGATTTTCGGAAGTATTCAGCTTCATTTCGTCAAGACTAAACTCAGTGGCAAAAGCCTCACACGCGTCGATTTTTTTGTATACGAGCGCACGCTGCTGAAAAGCCCTTAAATCTTTGACGTGCATGGTGCCAAATAGATAAGACGAATTTTTCAAGGGCTTGCCTGATACTTTCCAGAGCAAGGTATTTTTCTTGTTTTTCATATATCTAGGTAAACAATAAAAGCCGGAACTGGTTCCCCAATTCTCGGCTTTAGTGTTATTTTAACGTAACCCGAGTCTGAATCAGGTTGATTGTTTTGCGTAGTTATGGCGTGAGCACTCGTTCGACTAGTCGTAGTTGAATGGTAAAATCTTAGAATCTTTAACCGTTGACAAAGTCATTAAAGTTTTCAATCGTTCAATTTCTTCGATCTGCGATAAAGTTTTGAATAATAATTGCTCGTACGTTGGAATATCTTTACAAACGATTTTAATCAAGAAATCGGCTTCCCCGGTAATGATATAGCATTCTGTAATTTCTTCAATCGCTTTAATTTTATCTAAAAAGTGATTCAGGGCATTTTCTTTTTGCCAAGCGAGGGAGACGAGGACGAAGGTTTTAACGTTAAGGCCAATCGTTTGTGGATTAACTTGTGCGTGGTAACTCTCGATGATACCGGAAGTTTCCAATTTTTTGACGCGTTCCAAGGTTGGTGCGGGAGAAAGCCCAATTTTTTTGGATAAATCCAAGTTAGTAATCTTACTATTTCGTTGTAAGATTCTAAGTATTTTCAAATCAATTTTATCTAGCTTATTACTTTCTGACATTGCAATATCATTTTCATTTATAAAAGAAGCGCAAGTTATCAACAAAAAAAATAAATTACAAACAAAAGCCAAAAAAACCTTTGTTAATTTTATATTAATATAATATTGGCAACAAAAATGCAATAATATTTTGCCTTTCCCAATTGTTAAATTTTGACAAGCTTTTGCTTAACTCGGCAAAATTACCGCTATAAGACTTCTTAAGCGGGCAAAAAGATCTTATTTAGACCATAAAATCTTCTCTTTTGCTTTGGTCTCGTTTGGTGGATTAGACAAAAAAAAGTACTACTTGTGCTAACAAATAGTACTTTTAAAATCAAGCTAGTGAATGGTTTAAGGAAAAATCCCTAGTGCGAGGTAATCACTACTGACTTTATTTAAAGCGCTCAAAAACGCAGCGGTTCGTAGATCTTCCACTTTCTTTTTGCGTTTTTTGATGCCTCGGATTTCTTGATAGGCGGTTACCATTGTTTCTTCTAAACCAGAGCGTACTAAATCAATTTCGTCGGCTCCTTTCGTAACGATATTTTTTTCTCTTCCTCCAATCGTTTTCCCCGTTAATCTTTCGACCACGCTTACGAGATTAGAATAAGTATTTTGATTGTACCTTTTCTCCATTCGACCAAAACGCATATGAGAAAGGTTCTTTAACCATTCGAAGTAAGAAACCGTTACCCCACCAGCATTAATGTACATATCTGGGATGATGACAACGCCTTTCTTCAAAAGAATTTCAGCTGCTTCTGCCGTTACTGGACCATTTGCCGCTTCCGCAATAATTTTAGCTTTAACTCTTCTTGCGTTCTTTTTGGTAATTTGATTTTCTAAGGCAGCAGGAACTAAGATATCACAGGCTAATTCTAAGGCAGCCTCTCTCGACTTCAAAGTAGTAGAACCGGGGAAATTAATAATTGATCCCGTGTCTTTTCTAAATTTAAGTAGCTTGTGCATATCGATACCTTTAGGATCGTGGATTGCTCCTTCGTATTCCGAAACAGCAATAATTTTCACTCCACCTTCATCCTGAGAAATCGTTCCGGTATAAGAACCTACATTTCCAAGACCTTGGATGACCATTGTTTTGCCTTCCATGCCTGGTTCCAAGCCGATTTTTTTCATATCGTCCGCAAAGCTAACACACTCTCGGATACCGTAATATACACCACGTCCCGTAGCTTCTGTTCGGCCACGAATACCGTTTTGATTAACGGGTTTACCCGTTACACAACCCGCCGCGTCAATTTCTCCACCTTTAAAGGTTTGGTACGTATCTAGAATCCAAGCCATTTCTCGCGAGCCGGTTCCATAATCTGGAGCAGGTACATCAATACCAGGACCAATGAAGTTCTTACGAATT
>CALFBG010000254.1 GCA_937951685.1 uncultured Saprospiraceae bacterium
TGATTTATTTGCAAGCCATTGATTTCCAATATTTCAGCTAATTTTTTTCCCCGTAGCTATGGCTACGAAAAAAAAATGGAGCTTCATCTTGAAAACCAAGCGCTTACAACTAATTTCAACCCCCATTTTAAAACAACTTCAGAGCTAAGATATTGATTAATCGCAATATCAAGCAGGCTTTGCTTGGTAAAACTCAATCTTTAGCTACGTAAGACAAAAGACTACTTTTTTTGAATGACCATTCACTGATCACTTGTTTTTAAAAAAATACCTACGGCACTAAGAAAATTTACTCTTTAAGCACTTTTACTGTTTTTTTTCCTTGCGGAAATTGCATTTCCAGCAATAAGGTCTGTGGAGCGAGTTCACTCAAATCTATCTTCAATTCCTGTTGGTTGAGTTCCGTAATTTGTAGTAAGCGTGTTCCTAAGACACTATAAATAGTAACCGCTTGTAATTTTTCGGAGGCACTACTAAGCGTAAGGAAATCAGCCGTTGGGTTAGGATGTATTTCAACGGAAATATCAGCTATCGCGCTCGTAAGTCCCGTCGTTTGGCAAGGTGCGCAGTAAGTACCTCCACAATCAATACCTTCTTCGTCGCCATTTTTAATAAAATCCCGACAAGACCAAGCATCGCGCGTTTGTACGCCTTCGGCTTCCAAGTCTGCTTTAATTGTAAGTTGTTCTGCCGTTAAAGGATTTGCTAAAAGATTTACAATTTCCAAGGAGTCTAATAACAAATCGTACATTTCTTCGGTACCGTCCGTGAACTTGATGAGTTTGTAACGTTCCTCTCGCATCGTCCAACCATTTTTGTTTTCTCCCGTGATTTCTGCGTAGTTGTATTTACGCGTATCGCCCGATTCTCCCTTTAATAGATGTGCAAAACTCAGACTATTGAATACGCCGCCAGGCAATTCTCCTCCCGCCAAGTCCAAAATAGTTGCGTGGATATCATTAACATTTACCAACGCAGCTTCTCGCTCGCCCATTCGCGTTACGCCCGCTCCAGCAACGATCATTGGTACCCGAATTCCTCCTTGGTATAGCGTCGACTTACCGTGTCCCATTGGGTAATCTTGGAGTACTTGTCCGGGAGTTCCATTGTCACCGATGTAAATAATAATCGTATTGTTGCGAACGGCTTCGGGCATCGAGTACAGCAGGCGGTTGAGTTCAAAGTCAATAGACTCAATCATGGCAATGTATTTTCGGTAAGTTGTTCCGGTGGCATTAATGCTATACATATGACTAGGAGGAACGTGAAAAGGAGAATGTGGTGCGACGTGCGCAAACCACAAAAACCAAGGCTGTGTTTGATCATTGACCCAATTAATTGCGGCATCCGTTAAGACCGTGGTGGCGTAGTTCGTCTCGGTCGTAGTCGCTCCATTTTCCGTTTTTTGCCAAGCATAATAATCTGCTACCGACGAAGAAAGCATTCCCATATAGTAATCAATATCGTGTTCCAAGGGATGATTTGGGTCTGCCGGACTTGAAATATGCCATTTTCCGATTACCGCGTCGGCATACTCATCGTTGGTTTGCGTAGCTAGGGCTTTAAAAATAGAGGTATGTTCAAGGTCTAAATTTCCCGGCGTTGCGGTTACGCCCGTTTTCACTCCAAATTTTCCACTCATAATACTCGCCCGCGTAGGCGTACATTTGGGATTAGCGAAAACGTTTTCAAAAGTAATGCCGACCGATCGCAGGCTATCTAAGGTTGGTGTGGTTGGCATTAAACCGCCGGTATGATAACCATTAGAAACATCTACGCCGAGATCGTCTGCGATTACGAGTAAGATATTCGGTTTGTCCTGTGCACTCAACTTAGCGACTTGCAAGAAGCATAAGCAAATCATTAATAAAGCGTAACTACGCTGAAAGCTTATCCGCATAGCATCATTTTGCAAAGCGTATCTTGCGTTAGGTGGTGTTTTCATTTTGGGTGTGTTATTAATAAATATTGTAATATAATACTTTGATTTGATGAACGGGTAAAAGTTTAAGGTGGAAACTTTATTTTGAGTAGCACTTAATTTAGGTTTGGACATAAGTTTTATTTCCGGATCCAATGTAGAAAGAAATCAAGAATGGAGAGAAAACCTAACACTAAAAGAAAACAATTCGCTAGTAAACCAAAGTATTTTTGCAAACTAGGACTTTCTTTTAGGAAAAAACTGCGTAAGTTCTTATGAAAACCCATTGCTGCTAAAACAGAGCCGATAAAAAAGATAAATATCCTTAGATAAAAAGAAAATAGCATAAAAAGTAACAAGAGTACAATAAGTATTATTAAATGAAAAAGCGGCGATTCTCCACGATCATTAAGCCTTACAAAAATAGTAAAAAGTGACAACAACGAAAAAAAGCCCAAAGCATACAAAAAATACCTGTAGGCTAGTTTTGCGTGATCCTTTTCTGGCTGTCGCTCTTCCACATCTAATATGTCATTCATCGCAATTATCTTTTAATAAGAATAGCTTGAAATTAAAAAATGCTTTGAACTTGTCCAAGAACTCAAGCTTAAATAGAAGCAAAACCCCAAGCTTTTATATCTTTGGGATCGTACGCAACTTGAGATTCATTAGCACTTTTCACCAAATAAGCTTTAAAAACGATGGAAAACAATTATTCTTGGTATAAGAAACTTGGATTACTGTTCGGTCCCATTTTATTTCTTGTTTTGTATAATTTGCCCTTTACCCTCATTACACCTGCGGCAGATAAGGTTATTGCGGTAGCCGTTTGGATGATTATTTGGTGGATTACTGAAACGGTTTCAATTTCGGTAACGGCTTTACTTCCGCTCACGCTTTTTCCACTGCTGGGCATTATGGACATGAGTGCGGTAGCCGCAAATTATGGAAGTCCCATCGTGTTTCTTTTCTTTGGTGGTTTCGTGATGGCGCTCGCCTTGGAAAAAGTCAATTTACACAAACGAATTGCGCTGAATATCGTGCAAGTCACTGGAACGAGTCCGGATAAAATCATTCTTGGCTTTATGCTGGCCACGGCATTTTTGAGTATGTGGATTAGTAATACCGCCACGACTGTGGTCATGTTGCCCATTGCCTTATCGGTGATCAATTTGATTCAGCAAGATGAAGATGGATTTAGCGATCGAGACAAAAATTTTGCGTTAAGCATTATGCTTGGTATTGCGTATGCTGCTAACGTTGGTGGTATTGCAACGATTATTGGTACGCCACCCAATACGGTATTGGTCGGTTTTATGGAAAGCGAATATCAAGTTCAAATTTCTTTTTTGAGTTGGCTCAAAATAGGTTTACCCTTTAGTTGTATAATGATTTTCATCATTTACACCTTGCTCGTCAAATTCATTTATCCCAGTCGATTGACCCAATTACATCAATCGAGAGATATTATTGCGGAAGAACTCGCCAAACTGGGACCGATCAACTCCGCGGAATGGCGCGTTTTGATTATCTTTCTAATTACGATCTTTTTGTGGGTGACGAGGGTTTACTTGAATGAATTACTTCCTTTTATCAAGCTTTCCGATGCGGGTATTAGTGTATTAGCAGCCTTTGCTTTTTTCACCATTCCTTTCAATTTTAATCGCGGGGAATTTACTTTGCGTTGGGAAGATACGGTAAAGCTTCCCTGGGGCATTTTAATTCTTTTTGGTGGTGGTTTGGCCTTAGCAAAAGCGTTGTCGGAAGCGGGCGTGATTGATTATATCGGTGCCATTGTTTCTGCGAATGATAGCTTAGATAGTTTCGTGATTGGAGCGTTACTCATTCTCGTAATGCTATTTATGACCGAGCTAATGAGCAACGTAGCTTTGATTTCTATTTTTGCGCCCGTGGTCGCCGGAATTGCACTGGGGTTGGATACGGAAATGTTGCTGCTACTGATTCCCGTTACCATGGCTTCTAGTTGCGCCTTTATGTTACCGATGGCGACGCCACCCAATGCAATTGTTTTTGCGAGTGGTTACATCAAGGTACACGAAATGGCGAAAGCGGGTATCTGGCTAAACCTCATCTCCGTTTTGATCCTGATTTTGTTTAGTGCGTATGTGATACCCAATGTTTTTTAAACAGTGTTTTAAACAGTTTTTGCGCTAAGCACTATAGCTAAAACGACATTATTTTCGTTTTGAACGCATCGCTTTTTTCTTGACGACCGTTTCGTCTTGTACCAAGTTGGCGTAGGTCTCCGCGTCCATTCCGTGAAGGGCAACCTTTCCTTCCGCATTGCTGTGAACGCCCCAACCGTAGCGTTTCGCCAAGGGAGAAGCTCGAAAACAAGGTTGACCTTTCGAAAAGAAAAGCGCCTTTTCCGCTTCAAAATCACTTTTGGAAATTCCTTTGCGGAGTGCATGTACCGCAAAAAAAACTTCGTCGGAAGTATAACGATAAGGATTGTCAATCAGCATTTCGAATTGTAGATTAGCTACTGATTTTTTATCTCCTTTCAAAGGAGGAACTTCTGCTTGACTTACCGGACAATCTTCGGCAATTTCGATTAAGGTGTTGAAGTAGTTGGTAGAATGTTTCATTTTTTTAAAATAAAAGTTGTTCAATAATTTTACGCAGTTAAAATGCCCAACTGCTTTTGTATATCCAAGGGTAAAACTAAGACCGTCTCTGCGATCACTTGCAGCTTTTCTCGATCTCCCAAGGATTGTGCTTGTCGTTTTACAAAATCGGTAATATCCGTAACGGACTTAAGATAAGCTTCATTAAACTGCTTTAACCTTGCTCCTTTCATCCCAATTTGAATCGCTCTTCTATCCAGTTTCCCGCCCGAAGGATCATGGTCGGGATCCCATTGAAGTCGAACCTCACTAGTTGCCAATGCAGTTTTCCAAGCGGCATGATCTGGATATACTTCCGCTTTAAAACTACTAAAAACGCCCGCACGAAGCAAGTCAAAAAAAGCTTGTTGGGATATTTCTAAAGCAAGAATCCGTTCTTGATTCGGTTTGCTTGCCCAACCCGCACGGTACATCATCCACAAGAAATTGGGCTTAATCCACGACATTCGCGCGAAGCTATAAGCCGTTCCACCAAATCGTTGATGCGCTACTGCGTAGGCTGCAATTTGAGGATTAAAGGCTTGGTATACGTACATCATTTCGCCTTTGGTCTGAGCAAGGATTACTTTACCCCTTTGGGGCAAACCCTGTTCGTATTCGAGATAGGGAATTGTTTTTAAGACATTCATGTTTAGATAGAAGTTCCTTTACAAAATTTCCAGAGATAAACCCTAGTATAATTTTAGTACCCCAAAAAAGAGCGTACTATTGCTCAGCTAAAATCCAAGGGAAAGCATTTTTAAATCCTTTGCGCCAAGTCGGGTGCCAGTGTCCCTCGTTGGGTTCGATATCAAGCCGTAAGTTCGTTTTGGTCATGCCACGATCGAGTAGTAATTGATACATTTTTTCTGCGTTTTCAACGATCGGTTTTTCCAAAGCACCTGCCACCATGTAAATACGCTTGTCTGATAAATCTTTAACTTGCTGATCTAGTCTAAATACTTTTTCATTTACCCAAAAAGAAGGCGAAAAGACAAGTGCGTTACCATAAACTGCGGGAAAAGTCATGAGCATATAATAAGCCATTAAGCCTCCTAAAGAGGAACCTCCGATGACGGTAGATTCCGCCGCAGGAAGCGTGCGGTAGTGCTTATCTACCCAAGCTTTCAAGTCCGTCGCTACCCATGCTGCGTGTGCGGCTCCCGTTACTTTTTTCTCTTCGGGAAGGTGTGGAGACAGAAAAGGTTTGTACTCCGTTGATCGATCTCCGCTGCTGCTACTGTAAATCCCTACGACAATCGCCTGAGCACCGCCGACATTCCCTAAACTATCTAGTAATTCATCTACTTGCCATTCGTTTCCTTTTAATATTTTATCGCTAAATAAGGATTGACCATCCAAGAAATACAATACGGGATAGGAAATAGTATCTTCCGAATACCTTGCTGGAAGGTAAATACTCAAGGTTCTTTTTTCTCCCAAGTACGGGATCTCAATTGTATCCTTAAGGATTTGCACATTAGGCGAAGCGGTATCCTTCAAAGTTGCCACCCAAGTGGCGTGCTCCTTTTTTTTTTGAATTTCCTGATATATTTTATACCCAGCGTAGCCTACTAGTAGTAAACTCAACACGATGAGCAGCAGCATTATTCGTTTAAACCATTGCATATTTCAGGCTTGTAAGATGACGTAAGTATTTGAAGATTGAGCTTAAGTACTAATTAAACTTACTTTTCAATTTAACGATACAATCCTCTAGTGCGATTAGCCAAGCTAGTGCTACCTTGTGACCTGCACGGTGATGATTGCTAAGTTGATTCAGTTTAGCCAGCGTCTCTAAGTTACCGATTTCTTGGATAGCATCAAAAAGGAGTACGCCAAAATCGCCTTGCTCAATTTCTTGGTGAATAACGTCAATAATCTTTCGATCATTTCTGCTGGCCAGGCCTAAAATAGCTTCTAGTCGAGTCGTCTTATCTTTATCGGACACTCTTGCCCACAAAGCTTTGCGTAGTTTTTTAGAATCTACGGCAAGTACATTTGCCAAGCCAAAAACGGACCAATCGCGAATGAATTTACATTTATCTTTCGACAGGTAAATTAAAGTATTTACGGCTTTAGGATTTTCTACGCCCAGTAAGGCAAAGCTTACGGCGTAGCGCACTTTCTTCTTATTGCTTTTGCGAAAAGTAGCAATTTTTTCAATTGTTTTGCGGGAAAAATGATCATTGTTGTGTCCGAGGGCGAGTAACAAGGTACTGATTAATTTACTGCGTTTAGGCTGCATTAAAAGCCGCAACAATAAAGCTTTTACTTTTTTTTGTTTGCGAAATTGATCCGTTCCCAGTTGTGCCAATATATTGATGGCTAATTTCTCTGCTCCCGCTTGCTTGCTTTCCAATAATTCTAAACTTAAGGCATAGATACGACTGGTTTTTCGCTTACGCAACGCAAAAATACAATCCCAATATACATTTTTGGACCTTTCTTGTAAAGCTTGTTGGATCAATTCTCGATCCTTCAATTCCGCGCGGTTCATGCTATTATTTTTAATTTAAATGGAATACCTTGTATGAAGTTGTTGAAAGAGTTGAACTTGTCTAAGTTAAAGCTCTTTTCGGGAAATAAAAAAAAATCTTGCTCCTCAGTCAAAAACAAGTTACAACACTAGTCCTTCTCTTGCTCCAACGCAAAAAAAAGAAAATTAGTTTGATTTTTTTCACTCACCTTAAAATTAATACTTGGAAGTTGTTTAAAAGGAGCTTGGTAGCGGTTAAGCTTTTTACTACGTTTCTGTAGCTGTTTGTAAACTGTATTTCAAATAAGAGCACACGAATAGCTCTCGAAGATAAGCAAAGGGCTAAATAAAAAAAAGTTTGTGATCTGACTGCGACCACAAACTTTAAATAGAGTTTAGAAGATGAAAAAGGGGTTTTCCCAATTCATCAAGTTTAGAAATTTAGTTCTTTTTTCAGAACTTTGCTTAGTGGGGTTATACAGAGCTCAAGAGCGCTACTGTTCGTTGTAAAATCTTAGTTTTGGGGTGTGAAGTGCTCACTAGTTTTCATCGCATACTTTGCGACGTGTTGAGGGTGTAAGACTTGGTGTGTAGTTATGGCTCGCTCTAAAATTTATTATAAACTCAATTACCTATCATTATGATCATAAAAGTACTACATAGGAGTTTTGTTTGACACCGTACAATTACCTTAGTTTCAAAACAGGTAATTATACCTATTCGCTAAGGGTTTTCCACGGAAAAACGAGGGTTATGAAATAGTAATTTGGGGTTTACCCAGAACGGATAAACCTAAAGATTGGCTTATAAAATCACTTTGGGAAACCGAATACAGGTCTTAGTTGACTCGGTCTAAGATTTCGTTGGTATAGTACAAATAATTCAGAATTTCTTGCTTCTGCTTAATTTGAATTTCAATTAGTTTCAACTGCCCATTAATGTATTTTTCTTGTCGCTTATTGAGTAAAAAGACAGAACTTTCTCCGAAGCGAAACTTTTCATTTTCTCCATCCAACAGCAGCTTGTAGCCTGCTACGTTTTGCTCCAGCAAATTCACCTGCGTTTGCAATACTGTTTGCTGTGCAAGGCTTGCTTCTATTTTATTTTGCAGTTCGTTGGTTTTATTTTCAATATCCAAAGCAATATCTTGCAGCTTAATTTCTCCCTCTTGGACGCCCGCACGCTCTTTTCGAAACCATAATGGCATAGAAAAATTTACGCCCCATTTGTAATCCGCTACCGAATAATTGGGTGCAAGGCTATTTTCGGTAGTTGCTAATAATGGATTGTATTTTGCTTTGAGTTTGGGTTTGAGTTTTTCTCGTTTTAGCTTTTGTGCAATTTCAAAATAATTCCTTTTATTTCTTTTTTCTAAAAGCATCGGGTGGCTCGCTAAAAGCTGTTGTATATTTTCAATTGCTCCAATTTCAAGGCTTTGTTGTAAATAATCTTCTGGTCGGGTATTGATTTTTAGGGCTACGGGAAGTTCGTCAAACCACAAAAAGTTTTCAACTTTCTGTCTAGATTTGATTAAGGAACTCAAATTATATTGCAATAAATTACTCGCATCTTGAAACATGATGAACGCTTCTAAAGTATCCATTGCCGTTTTTTCTCCACCTAAGTAAGCCTGTTTCGTATTATCAAAATAAGTACTTGCCAACTGAATATTCTCGAGAATGACACTTTCAAAAAAGTAATATTTCTGCCATTCAAAATAAGCGTACGAAGCACTGTAAAGTAGCTCGTTCAGCAGAATTTGCTGCTCATTTGCCGCGAGTTGCTGGAATACGGTGGCTTGCTCCAAAGCGATGCGTCGTTCGTTGACAAAGAGGCCTTGCAATAAGTTGACTTCTACGCCGAGATTCCATAAGCCCA
>CALFBG010000255.1 GCA_937951685.1 uncultured Saprospiraceae bacterium
TTTGATGAGTAAATGAAAAGAATAGTGTAGATTTCAGGGTAGATTTTTCAAACTAGTCGTGGGATTATACGCACATAAAGAGGAATGATCGACTAAAATTTGAGTGAGTATGTTTTTTGTTATTAATAGTTATAACTAAAATTAGTTGTTTTTTGTAGAAGGGACAATAGTAGGAATCTACTAAAATGAAACTACTTTCGGATGGAACGGGGCAAGTAAAGTGAAAAACCTACTTAAGTAGCAAGGCAAAATTAAATACATTGTGTATTAAATTACAAAGTATTGAAGTTGTTTAATGCTTGAGTTGTAAAATGATGATACTAGCTTTTCTTAATCAATTCCTAGAACGTTACCTACCCGACAACTGATTCTCAATCATCGCCTGATGATGCCGCTGAATTACCGCTTTAATCTGCTTTTCCAATCTAACTTTTACCATTGGTAATTCCTCCTTTAAATTCTCTTTCAACAACGGATCATTTTGGTATTGATACAAACCTACCGTTTCAAACTCATCAAAGAATAGGATGTATTCTTGGTCTAGAATTTGGTAAATGCCTTCGGCGAGCATGTAGGCGTAATGTGGCGCAAGGGTATCAAAAACACTCGTTCCGAAACTGGCGTAAGGTTCGTCGTAGCCTACGTAGTCCATAATCGACGGAAGTAGATCAGACTGCTGAATCAATTGTGGTGCGTTGTCTTTCCAGGTAAAACCTTTGGGGTGATAAAAGAAGATTGGAATCTTGTACTTACCAACTTTCGTTTTGTAGCTGGCTTGTTTGGATAAGCCAACGTGATCCGCCGTGAAGACAAATAAAGTGTTTTCAAACCAAGGCATTTTGCTGGCCGTTTCAAAAAAATGTCGCAAGGCATAATCGGTGTATTGGACGCTGCGGTACAAATCTTCTTCGTCGGGATATTTTTCGGCAAACCACTGCTCTACCTTATAAGGATGGTGCGAAGTCAAGGAGAACAACTGGGCAAAGAAAGGTGGCTCAAAGGTGTTGAGCTGAGTCGCCGTATATTGGAAAAAAGGATCATCCCAAATGCCCCAATTTCCATCGTAGTCTTCGTCGTTGTTGTAATCGCGCCGATCAAAGTAATCTTGAAAACCAGCTACTTTCGAGAAGCGTTCAAATTCCATCGAGCCTTCGTTTGCTCCGTGGAAAAACGCAGTTTGATAGCCTTTCTTTTTGAGCAGACCAGCAATGCCATCCACGCGATTACTTTGGTACGCAGAAAACATGAGCGGATCATCCATCAAGCCTGGAATACCCGCCGAAATGGCGACAATACCTTGTGTAGAACGCAAACCATTGGCATAGGAAAAGTCACTGTAGTAGCTTTCGCTTAATAGGGAATCCAAGAATGGCGTCGATCCTGCGTAGTCGTTGAAAAAGCCTGTATACTCTTTGCCAAAACTTTCTAAGACAATGAGCATGATATTGTCTTTGCGCTGTAAACTATCGCGGTGCGGCGCTTTCTGAATGGTGAAAATTTGATCCAGCTCCTCGGTACTAAAATAGGTCTTGCGTTTTAAATGCCGTTGCTGCGTAGAGAAAATTAATCCCAAAGTCGTATTCGTCATCAAGGGAATAAAGCGCATATCGGGAACGTACTGCGCCGCCGTAATGGGCATGAGCGGGCGCAACTGAAAACCACCGCGCAGCAAAATCACAAAACTAGCCAGCACAATCGGGAAAAGTAACCATTGTACCCAAGGCGTAGCGGGCGTAGCAGGCAAGCGGAGCGTTGTTTTTTGATACAACCAATACATCAAACCACTCATGATAAAAACAACTAACAGCAAATACCAGTACTCCACAATGTACTTGGGAATGAGGTGAATCGTATTGCGAAACAAAGCCAGGTCACTCCAAATCGTTCGCCGAAAAGCAAATTCAAAAAAACCAATGTCAATGCATTCTACTAAAATAGCCAAACTATTAAATCCAACGAATAAAAATCGCTGCACGGATTGGTACCATTTTTTGGCTCTCCAAGGCGTCGGAATCAGGTAACTTAAAATCAATAAGGCATTCACGTAGATAATCGCGGTGATATCAAAACGAATGGCTTGCAAGAAAATACCCAATAGGGTAGCGGTGTCACTCGTCGGGAAAAAAGATTGGTGTACACCGTAGAATAGGAGCCGACAGCCACTAAATAAGATTAGGATGAGCCCCAATCGCAACAACAACTCTTTTAAATAATGGAGGTTTGCGCGGTATTTATCGTTCAAGATCGTGAAGGGTTTGACGGGTTAATTTGAAAGGCCAAAGGTAAGTTTATTCTGAGTTTCCACCAAAATTATCCGGACTATTGCAGATTGTTTTTAGGATCCACACGCTGGATGGAAAAGCGGAGCAAGTACTGTCGTTAGGAAATGATAAACTTTAACAAATTTGTGAGGGGAAGTGTAGAAAAAGGCTTGCATGAGAGTCAAAATATATATACCTTGAGCTTATATTAATGATCATTACGTTGATCAAAAAATAGAAGAAATTGTATTGCTAGACTTCGTCTTGGCAGTATAATAAGTAGTTTTTTAACTGCTTATAAAAGAAAATACCTTTGCAAGTATCTAAGTTTTGGTCCAACAGTTATTAAATTAGGGAAAGTCTCAAAACAACTAGGGCGGGCCCCAGCCGTTGACTTGTCCGGTTCTCTTTGATTTATCATCGAGACAAGGGGATTACTGAACCGTTTTGGCAACCCTATTCGTGTCATAAAGGGTCCAAAAACACCCGATGCTTGTAAGGTTTTTCTTTTTTTTTGCGCTTTTACCACGATATCGCGCCGTACTTTCGAGCGAGCGCCATGCATACGCCTCAATTTTCGGTGCTCTTCCGAAAATCAAATCTTTACCATAAAAACCTTTAGTATCTTAGTTATAATTCCGGTGGAATGACGTTTTTAAAATGACCATTGAGTTGCGCTCTTTTGCGGAGCCGCTCCATTTCCCGGACTACAGGAATTAAGTTAGTCATATGGTCTAAGATAAACGTTTGGCGCTGAATTTCGGATGGTAAGCAAAGGAATTCGTATTCTTGCTCCAAAGAAAAACCAACGTGATGGGCAATTTCGTAGGTCGAG
>CALFBG010000256.1 GCA_937951685.1 uncultured Saprospiraceae bacterium
CTATTATGATTAACAAATTCACAAAACTATCTTTGTCTAAGGACGAAACGGGAAGCATTAAGGGAGGCGCAACACAGCAAGAACAAAAATATGAATTCATCATCTCAGATGTGGATGAGATTTAGTACCTAATATCGTAAAAGAGTTTTAATGTAACATATTTGATTCTCTTTAATAAGATGTTAATCTAATACATTTAATGAAATAAAATATCAAATTAATAAAAAGAATGCTTAGAACAAATAGTTTTCGCGAATTATTTCGTTCTAAGCCCTTTTTAATACATTACGTTTACATTAAACCTACAATATGTTTACGTTTGTTTTTCTTTATTTCATCTTTACAACAAAGTAGAACATTTGCCTTTGCTATGCTTCGATAGACCATTCAGCTACTATCCTAGCTAGTTCCTTCCTGCTATGATCCAAGTGGATTGCAGCTTATTGGTTTTAGTCACTCCTCAAGCCAAAAAAATATCCAAATCATTCGTAACGACAAATGACTTGGATATCTAGTACTATTGGTTGAAATTGTTTGTGACTTCAACAATTTCTTTAACAAAAAGGAATCGCGCGCTTATTGCTTTGCGATCACCAGTAATTTAGTCCGTTTTCTAGTACCTTCTACGTGAACATGAACAGTATAAATCCCCGCTTTTAAAGCTTTCGTAGCGCACTCAATTGGACTTTCGGGAAGCGCCGTAAATTGGCGAACCACTAATTGCTGCCCGAGTGCATTAGCAATGCTAATCGATCCCGTTCGACCAACGTATTCGGGTAGGTTGATGTATACTTGCTCATTAGCTGGATTAGGGAAAATGGAAAATCGAACAATATCCAAATCAAAAACGACATCTGCTACATTAGAATATTGTACACTACCGTCTTTGTGTATTTTTTTCACTCGATAATAGTTTCTTCCTTCAATTGGTGTTTTATCTAATTCGTTGTAATAGCTATGACCATGCTCTTCTGATAGACTCTCTACTTGAGTCCACTGTTCAAAGTTGATCCCATCCGACGAGCGTTCAACGACAAAACTTTCGTTGATTACTTCGGTATTCGTAATCCAAACTAAGCTCACCGTTCGACCTTCTTTTTTCGCCGTAAAATGGAAAAGCTCCGTTCCTTGTTGCGCCGTCAATCCTTGTACTTGCCCATTACTCAAAGTAGCATCTTTTTCACAAATCTTTGTCCAACTCGCATCAAACAAAGTGGCAATAACATAATAGTTACCCGCACCAATTCCAGCAATCGTCTCCGTCCCATTGCAGTTCCCTGAACATTTGAATACTTGCTGCCACTGAGGATCGTATACTTGTAACATGGAAACGGGCGATCCATCCAAACCACTCACACTCAAATTACCACCAACCAAACTGAAGCTAATATCATCACAATCTCCACCACCTGTAGTCGGGGTATCGCAGACATCTCCAATCCCATCATTATCACTATCGGCTTGTCCCGGATTCGCATCATTTGGACAATTATCGTTGTTGTCGCAAATACCATCGCCATCGGAATCGCCACCTTGATTAAGACAAGGATCATTGTTGCCGCCACCGCCAGTCAAACTAATCGTTTGGTTCGTTTCACAAATAGGCGTCCAGTTGGCATTGTAAAATTTAACCAAAATGATATAATTTCCGTTCGGTAAACTAATGGTCTCCGTAGGATTACAATTCCCGGCACAACTATATTGTGACTGCCAGCTACTCGTAAATACCTGCAAGTGTGAAATTGGCGCACCATCCAAACCATTAATGGTAATCGCACCATTCTCCGCAACGATACCTAACGCTGCACAAGGATCTCCACCGCCAGTAATCGGTGTACCCGCACAACTACAACCGTCTGCTTGAATCACATCATTCGTGGTGTTCGCGTTGCCATCATTACAACTAGAACCCGGATTTGCAGGAATCGCTGGATTATTATCATTACAATCGTCCGCTTGACAGAAACCGTCATTATCTGCATCGGTGCAACCACCGCCACCACCGACCGTGTAAGTTCCATCTACTTGGCAAACAAAATTATAACTTGCGCTAAAGTATTTTACGTAAACGATGTAATCTCCATCCGCAAGATTGATATTTGCCGTTGGCGTACCACAATCGCCAAAGCAATTATAAACACCTTGCCAGTTGGAAGTAAATATTTGGATCGCCGTAATCGGCGCACCATCTAAACCACCTACCGTAAGGACACCATTACCCGGAGTCACCGTAATATCATTGCAATCTGGGTCACCACCGCCGACGGGCGTACCCGCACAAGAACAATTCGCCAAATAAATATCGTTCGTGGTATTTGGATTGCCATCGTTACAAGCAGTACCGATCAGGTTATCATCTAAACTAGGACAAACATCGTCTGCATCGCAAACGCCATCTCCATCACTATCTTGGAAGCTTCCAACACAGTTGCAATCTGCATCGTAAACATCATTTGTTGTACAGGCGTTACCATCGTTACAGGCATCACCGACTTGCTGACAATCATTTAATGGAAATAAGTATTGTGTAGGTACCAACTCTTTATTAATGCCTGGTCCGGACCAACGCAACTGCGCTAACGCACCTCCTCCATTTTCGTAATATTCCATTTTTATATCGTAGCGTTGTCCTGCCAACAAATCAATCATCCCAATATCTTCCGTTGCTGCGTGATCTGTCCAGTTGTCTACCATCAATTTATTATTGATCCACAACCGAACGCCATCATCGCTATTGGTATAAAAAGTATAACCTCCTTCGCGGGGCACTTCAATTTGACCTTCCCATCTGACCGAAAACGTGTTTGCTCCCATGCTAGCATCCGGAGCGCCCGTTCCCCAGTCAAAATTAATTTGAGCATCTTCTCTTTCTAGGGCTAAGCCAGTAAAGTTCATATTATTAAAATAGCTTGCACTCAAACCAGAACCACCGAGGTTTGCTCCAGCTAAAGTAGTATTGCTATGAATATCATCTCCAATTGTTACGATCTTAGCAAGACTTGGCGTACCTGCGTTGTTCATCGCAAAAAGCATGTATTGTCCTGGAGGCAAAATATTCCGATTAGGAATAGTCAGTTGGTATTGATTACCACCTAAAGCCGTGGCACTCACGGGAATTCTTCTTTGCTCATTGTTGGTACTGTGTGTCGTAGAAGACATTTTCACCAACGAGAAAGCACCAATCGCGGCATTGGTACTTACCTGAATATTACTATTATAAGCGATTGCATTCGGTGCATTATTGATCACGGGTCGCGTAGCCAAACTTCCATTCGCATTGAATAAATACGGTGGGCTATAAATTTGAGCGTCGGGATGATTGGTAGAACAAGATCCACAAAGTCCACCACCACCTGTATAAACTCTACCATCCGTCATCAGGATAGAGATACTATGGTAGTTCCGAGGAACCGACATGGGCGCTAAACTCGTCCATTGTTGTGTGTTAGGATTCCAAAGTTCTGGCGTTAAAATAGAGTTTTGATCCGAAAAAGCATCTGCAATTGGTAAACCACCAATGGCCATTACTTCTCCGTTGGGTAGTACGACCATACTGTTAAATACCCGAGGAAAAGTAAGATCATCCGTCTGCGTCACTTGCACGTTATCACTATTCATGTCAATGATGTAAGTTCTTCCCGAGGCGGTTGTATTTTCTTCGAAGGTATTTGACCCTCCCGTTTTCAACACTTTACCAACGTCGTACATGACCGTAGTGCCACTAACGGCATAAGTATCATTACCACGTTGTCCAGCATTGGTGTAACCGCCAACGCCGTTCGGATCAATCCAGTGCATGGTTGGACTTGGTCCGGCGTGTAATAATTTACCATTAGGCGCCACCCAAAGCCAAGGAAAATAATCATTTTTGGCTGTAGCTTGTGGCGCGTTGATACCATCCGTGATTGCTTCTACGGGAACTCCCGGTAGCGTAAACCAAGATGACTTTGAGGTCCAGATTTCAGCATCTTTACCGCCTTGTCCCCCACTCCACGAGCCACCAACTAAAAAGGTAGCTCCACTTGCCAAGGTAACATTGGCGTGATAACCTCTAGCAATGTTCATTTCATCTCCTGTGCTCCACTGTCCAGTAGCGGGATCATAAAGACTCGTTTTGTTGCTACTTGATCCGCCCGCAACCAAAATCCGTCCGTCCGGTAAGGTGTTCGTTCCGGGGCAAAACATATCGTGTGCTGTATTTTGTACTAAAACATCTTGTGCCGTATTTGTTAAGGGATCGAAGATTGCCGTCCAAGTTCTTCCTAAGTTTCCACCGAAAGAAAGTTTGTCTTTCGCAGACCAAGTCATTAATTTCCCATCAGGGAGATTCGCCGCTGCGACGGGTACGAGTGGCATTGGAATGACAGAACTCCAAGCACCCGTTGTATTATTAACAAAATCTTCGACAAAAGGAGTAAAAGATTTTTTGACGACTTCGTATTCATTCGCCAGTAAGGATCGATTCAGTTCGTAGGCTTTCCAGGTTTTTTCAGTACCAACACAAAAGCTTTCCGCATCATCCGTCTTTTTCTTTTTAACGGGATCGCCGTTCGCAAAAAGGAGTTGCGTGCTGACCAATAAGGCTAAGAAGAGTAGATTTTTTAAATTCATAGTTTCTTGTTATAAGTGGTTTTCAAAATAGCTTAATTGATAAGCTGTTTTGGATAAGTTAGTTCTGCGCTCAAATGATCCATTTGGGCGAAGTCGATGCTTAACCTTCCGAGCGGGTAAGCGCTACGGGTCGTACATCTTGATGATAAAATATCGGTTTGGGAACTTGGTGGGGGGTTAAGTAAAACAAAGCAATCGCTTTAAGAGCAATTCGATACTAAAGATATTGATTAAAATATAATTGACAAAGTTTTACCGCTACAATGTACCGTTTTAGCTAAGAAGCTGTTCTCTCGCTATCCTTTAAAGTGTAAATTTGATGCTTCCTTTTCGGTCAATCCTACGTCTCCCCAACGATATAGGGCATATTGGATGACGCCACGCACGAATAAAAAGATCATTAACGCGAGCCAAAGACCGTGATTCCCGTAGTTGGTTAGCCAAAAATAATAACTTAGCAAATACATCAGCAAGGCAATGAGCATACTGTTACGCATGGCACGAGAAGCCACTAGCCCTACGAAAACACCATCCCAAATGTAGCAGGGAGTACCAATAATCGGCAACAAAATCATCCAAAAGAAATAGGGTGCAATCGCCAATTTAAGTGGTTCGTCATCCGTAAAAAGATCCAATAAAGGGCCTTGTAATCCGCCGTATAGCAAACTAAATAAAAGCGCCAAGCACATCCCCCAAGCAAAAACGTAGCGAATCGCGCGGCGCACTTCAGGAAGTTGCTTCGCCCCTTTGTATTTTCCGACCAAACTCTCGGAAGCGTAGGCAAAACCGTCAACGCCGTAAGACATCCAGTTTAAAAACTGCAATAAAATCACATTAATTGCTAAAATTTGATCGCCGAGTACCGAAGATTGACTGTAGAAGAATCCAAACGCAAAGGTCAAGCAGACTGTTCGCAGGAAAATATCCCAGTTAATTTGAAAAAAATGTTTTAAGGCGCTCCATTCTACCACCGCCGATAACAAAATTCGATCTAGTAAATAACGATATTTCAAAAAGAAAAGAAAAACCCCTAATAGTAGTCCCGTGTATTGTGCAATCACTGTTCCCCAGGCAACGCCCTCTACGTCCATTCCCCAGTAAAAAACGAAGAAAAAACTCAACCCAAGGTTCAATACATTGATTACAATGGTCAGTACCAAAGGATAAATCGCATTTTGCATTCCAAAAAACCAGCCCATTAAGCCGTAAAGGCATAAAGTAGCTGGCGCAGCCCAAATTCTGACGTCAAAATATCGTTGCACCAAATCCAGCTGATTGTCTGAAACATTGAGTAAGGAAAAGCTAATTTGTCCAATACTCGTTTGCAAAATCATTACCGTTAAGGCGACTACTACACCAATTATCAGTGCTCTCAACAGCGTTAAGATGACGGTACTGTCCGCTTTTGCACCAAAAGCCTGCGCAGTAATTCCGGTCGTTCCCATCCGCAAAAAACCAAAATTCCAGTAGATAAAATTGAAAACCATGGCACCGATTCCCACCGCTCCGATGTGCAACGGAGACATCCGTCCCATCAAAGCCGTATCCACACTAGAAATTAGTGGAATCGAGATATTACTAATGATATTGGGAATCGCTAAGCGAAGAATTTCTTTATTCATGAATCTGAAAGCGCTTGTGTAAATGCTTGGAAGCACAAAATTAAGCTTAGTCGGTGGGAAAGCAGTTACTTTTTGCCTAAAAATTCCTTTTAAGGGGTTTAATTCCTGTCTTTACAAGTACACACCAAGAATGTTTTGTCGTTTATTTCCATGTAAAAATATAATCAACTAACTTTGTGAATTATTTTAATATTTTACGATCTGGTTTTGCGACCAATCAAGGCCGGGCATTGATATTTGATTCATGATCAATGCTTAGACAAAAAAGGATATATGAAAGTAGGTATTTTATTCGGTGGTCCGTCCAGAGAACGAGAAATAGCATTTGCTGGTGGACGCACGGTTTATGACAATCTCAATAAGTCGCTTTTTGAAACTGTCCCTATTTTTATTGATAGCTACCGCAATTTTATTTTGCTGGATTGGGAATACGTATATAAAGGTACGATCCGAGATTTTTATCCTCCCGTTAATCATTTGCCTGCATCGGCAAATGCTTTTCAGATTTATATTGAAAGCCTTGGTCATTTGAAGCCCGAAGAGCAAGAAGAACTCATTCGCCCCGTAGGTCGTAAAATCAATTTATCGGAATTGGCCGAACTCATCGACGTCGCTTTTTTGGCTTTACACGGTATTTTTGGAGAAGATGGACAAATTCAGGGACTCTTAGATAGTTTACAAATTCCGTATACGGGGAGTGGCGTGCGCGCTTGTGCGATTGGCATGGATAAAGCTTTTCAAAAGAAAATTATGCAAGCCGGCGGTTTTGCTTGTCCGGAAGTACTCGTAATTGATCGCCAAAATTGGTTGTCTGGTAAAGCTAATCGGGCACTCTACGAGCAGGCTTACGCCGAAATTGGATTTCCAATGGTAATTCGCCCTGCCAATCAGGGTTCCTCCATCGGTGTTGCCATTATCAATGAACACGAAGGATGGCAAGGTTTTTCCAAATATATCAATAAAGCTTTTTTCATCGAAGAGTTGACTGCCGCTCAATGGCACGCTTGGGATTTTGAAGAAAAAGTGGAGTATATTCGAAATTTAACGGATATCCGGGATGGACTTGGCTTTCCAATTGATATTAAATACTTAAGCTTATACCATCCAGAAAATTTACTGTCTTTCTTAGAAGATTATTTCGAAGATGAAGACCACCAATCCATCACGCTGAAAAGTCAACTCGGCGAGCAAAAAGTAATTGTAGAATCCTTTATTAACGGCAAAGAGTTTTCTTGTATTGTGATGCGGAAAGAAGATGGTTCCGTCGTAGCACTTCCTCCTACTGAAATTGTAAAAGGCAACGAAGTTTTCGATTATCGTTCTAAATATCTTCCTGGGCTTTCGCGAAAAATTACACCGATTGATCTGGTTGACGAAAAAATTAACGCTATCCGCCAAGCTTGTGAGGAATTATTTGAATACTTAGAATTTAACACTTACGCCAGAATAGACGGCTTTATTCAAGCCGATAATACCATTTACCTGAATGATCCCAATACGACTTCAGGCATGCTACCTTCTTCTTTTTTCTTTCACCAAGCAGCAGAAATTGGCTTGAATCCGTCTCAGTTTTTGACCTACATCATCAGAATTTCTTTGCAAGAAAGAATTGCTACGGCTACTGACAAAACAAATTACGAAGATTTACTCCAACAGCTCGACCGAAAAATTCTTGCTCTGCGCAGTGGCAAAACGAAAAAGAAAGTAATTGGTGTCTTCTTAGGTGGCTATTCCTTTGAGCGACACATTTCCGTGGAAAGTGGTAGAAATATTTTTGAAAAACTGGCCAGTTCCGATAAATACGAAGCCATTCCCATTTTCTTGACGGGCAATGAGCACCAGCACGAATTATACCAATTGCCCATCAACCTCTTACTAAAAGATAACGCGGATGACATTCGGGATAAAATTCTAAACTTTAAGAAACATCCTTTGGTGGAAGAGATTAAATTGCTTTGCCAAGATATTACCGATAAATATGCTTCTTCCGAAATTGTTTTTGAACCTAGGAAACTGAGCTACGAGCATTTAGCAGAGTTGGTCGATGGTGTTTTTATTGGTTTGCACGGCAGACCCGGAGAAGATGGTACCGTCCAACTTAAATTAGAATCGCTTGGCATTGCTTATAATGGTTCGCCAGCGTCCTCCGCTTCCCTGACGATTGACAAGTATCGCACCTTGCAATTGCTCAAAGCAAAAGGCTTTCCCGTTGCGCAGCAACAATTGGTACAAAAGACAGATTTCCTCGCAGCGCCCGCAGCAGTTTTAGCACAAATCAAAAAAGATTTCGACTATCCACTGATTGCGAAACCCGTGGATGATGGTTGTAGTTCTGCCGTCAAAGTCATTAAAGATGGTACGCAATTGGAAGCTTTTTTTGAGGCCATGTTTAGAAATGAAAATCGAATGTCTTTCGAATTGGAAGAACAACTACAGCTCAGACACAAAGAAGAATTTCCACAAAAAGAACAAGTCCTCATTGAGCGTTTGATTACTGCGGAAGGAGCAAAACACTTTCTAGAAATTACGGGAGGGTTAATGACAAAATACGTAGACGATCAACTCGTTTACGAAATATTTGAACCTTCGGAAGCCCTTGCTGGTGGAGAAATCTTATCCCTCGAAGAGAAATTCCTAGCGGGAGAAGGACAAAATATTACTCCGGCTAGATTTGCTAATAATGCCGACGATTATACGTATATTGCGAGCCGCGTGAAGGCAGATTTAGAAAAAGCAGCTCGAATTTTAGGCGTTAAAGGCTACGCCCGGATTGATGCTTTTGTAAGAATTTACGAGGACAAAACCGTTGAAACAATCATTATTGAAGTAAATTCACTTCCTGGCATGACACCAGCAACTTGTATTTTCCATCAGTCTGCCATCAACGGTTATAAGCCGTACGATTTTATTGATAAAATTTTAGAATTTGGATTCCATGAACGGAACATTCGCCAAAATGTGGGACAAGCTTAAGGACTTTTTTAGAGAAACAGGTCGCTTTCTGTCTAGCAAGATTTTCTTGAAAAACTTTGCTGGAGTCCTCGTATTTACTGTCGTAATACTGTTGCTTACTTCTTGGTGGCTCAGGTGTTACACCAATCACGGAGAATCGCTCCAAGTACACGATTATATTGATCTACCACTAGAAGATGCCATAAAAAAAGCCGAAAGTCGAAGCTTTTCTATCGTCGTCAATGACTCTTTGTACCTCGTAGGTAAAGCCCCCAATCTAGTGATCAAACAAAATCCTAAACCTTTGTCGCGGGTCAAAGAGAATCGTAAGATTTATCTAACGATTACAGCTTCACAGGGCGATCCGGTTACCTTACCCAATTTGGCAGGCGGAAACGATGCCTTTGATCAATACAAGAAAAAATTAAAACGCGTTTCCGTTGCAGCTAAGATTACGGGCAGACGATTCAATAATAAATTAGCAGAGAATACCATTTTGGAAGTCATTCACGAAGGAGATACGATTACCAATCAACTAGATGATGGTTATAAAGTATATCCGGGATCTCTCGTTGGTTTCATCGTCTCCGAACGAGGTGGTGGCAGTGTTTCCATTCCTAATTTGGTTTGTCAAAAATATGATGCTGCCAGATTTTTAGTCGGTAACTACAATCTCAATATTGGCTCCGTCATTCAAGACCAAACCATTACTAACCGAGAAACAGCTTTTGTGTGGAAACAACGACCTAGTTTTGACGAAGATGGAGCCATGCGCGTGGGGGAACAAATTGATATCTACCTTACTCAATATCGACCTGATAATTGTCCCAAAGAAATCGAAATTGATTTTCCTCGAGAAAACATTGAATCCGGTACCGACCCCGTTCCCGATGCACCGCTAGAAACGGATCCAGATGATAATAATCCACCTACCGATAGCGATAACAATACGACACCTGACGGTGGCATGGACATCGAAATAGAAAATGAAGCTACGCTAATCCCGATCGAAGTCGAAGAAGAGGATGAAGACTTTGGAGATGACGGCGACAAATAGCTATTTTCCTGATGTGAGAAAGGCAACATTAAGCCATATTTTACGTTTTTCAACAGATATGCGACCATGAAGTTGTTTAAAAACGTCAAAAATGTTTTCGAATTATTAAACAACTTCCGTATAGCAACCTCGGTCATCCTTTGTCAGTGAAAAAACTTCACCACATTTTCGTAACGATTCAACTCAAAAACTAACATGCGAATACTTTACGCACTACTCTTTGCTTGTTTGATGTTTACCGAAGCATCCGCTCAAGTAGATTTAGTTCCAATTAATAGCAATTTTGAATTAAGTCAACAAGCAAAAACAGCCACCGAAAAACAACAACAAAGCGTCCGTCGTTTTCTTCAAGCTACACAATTTGCGACCCAACGTGGTGGTACAATTGACTGTAATCCGGGTCACGAAAGTGGCATCTTCCAAGATGGCAATACCATTTTTGTGGTATCGGGAGAGCAAATCAGAATTTGTTTGGATACCGTTGGCTTAGGAACGCCGGGAAGTTATATGAGTCTCGCAAGCTGTACCAATTTAAACTTTGGTGAAATCAGTATAGATACGATGACCGTGGATTCGGCCATGTTGGACACTACTTTCAATTGCCTGATTTACCACGCAGATCCTAATGTTGAGTTGGAAGTAGATCAACTTTGTGTTGCGCTTTGTAATGCAGATAATGAATGCGATACGGCTACTTTTCAAATTGTTATTAAACGACCTGATGGATTAATTACTGCTCCGACGAATAGCCTCCTCTACAATACCGAAACTACGATTGAAGTAGATACCAACAATCTTCCCGGTTACTTCGTTGGCGCTACCCTTTCCTTCTGCCACGGCGATGAACTCGGTACGCCTACCTTAAGTAATAATCAACTGCTATATCAAGCCAATGGTTTTGCCGGAACGGATACCGTTTGTGTGGAAGTTTGTGACAACTTTTGTGTTTGTGATAATTTCAAAATTCCAATTACCGTAACTCGAGAATCGGTTGACCTTCCTTTTATGGATGATTTTTCTTACGACGGTCCTTTTCCTGATCCTGAATTATGGGCAGATAAAAACACTTATGTCAATACCACTTTAGCCAACGATCCTCCTTCCATTGGCTTTGCTACTTTTGATGGATTAGATCAAACGGGAACCCCTTACGGCGATGCTTACGGTGAGGCAGACAAAATGACTTCTATTTATTTTGATTTGGAAAGCTTTACGGCTAGTGACGATGTTTACTTAAGTTTCTATGTTCAACCGAAAGGATTCGGTTATGCACCGGGGGTGGAAGATTCCCTCCTTTTGCAATTCAAAAATGAAAATGGCAATTGGGACAATATTGACAGTTATACGGGGCTCAACAATGCCGACCTTCTAAACGTAGTTAGTTTTGATGATTTTAAACTTTATAAAATAGAAAGTAATGCTTATTTCTACGATGGATTTCAATTTAGATTCATCAATTACTGTAGAGGTGTGGGCAACAAATTTTTATGGCACTTGGATTATGTTCGCTTGACGAATAATGAAGTCCCCGATGGTATTGTGAAAGACATGGCTTTTACAACAGCTCCAAATTTCATGTTGAAAAACTATACCAGTATGCCTTGGTGGCAATTTGAAAATTTTGAATCGCAAGAACTGATTGAGAACATTGAAGTCGGTATTTTTAGTCATTTTGGACAAACACAGGATGTACAAATGCCAATAGCGACACTCCGCGAAACGACTACTTCGACGGACTTAGGCGACTATGTTTTACTGGACGGAGCAGATTTCAACATTCCGAGTAAGACGCCAAATTTATTTACGAGAACCATTCCTACGCCTACTCGCACCAGTTACTTAGCAGACTTAAGTAATAATTTTGTGGGTGCAGAAAAATTAATTTTTGAAAATGAATATAGCCTTGAAGTTCCGGAACAGGATGCTACGTTCATGGCCATTTTAGATAATGATAAAGTAAGCCGCGAGACCGTTTTTGACAATTATTACGCACACGACGACGGAACGGCCGAGGCTGGCATTCGAGCACAAAACCAAGGGACTCAAATTGCAGTGAAATTTACGACTAACATTCCCGATACCTTGCGAGCGGTACAATTCCATTTTCCACATACCGAGGACAATACAGAAGGTCAAGTTTTCAATTTAAAAGTTTGGTTAGATGATTTATCGGAAGAGCCCATCTACCAGAAATCTTTTGTACGACCACACTTTGCAGACGATTCATACGATACGATTCAGGGATATACAACTTACCGATTGATTGATGTTGAAACCAATTTAGCCTTACCTATTTATTTACCTGCGGGTGACTTTCATATTGGTTGGCAACAATTCTCTGCGAATAATCCTGCCATTCCTGTGGGTTTTGACCGGAATACCCCGGATGCCAAGCAATTCAATTTTACTAATACCGGTGGGAATTGGTTTGCGATTGACAATTTGGAAGGTGCAATTATGGTTCGTCCCGTCGTTGGAAATACAACTCCCGTCAGTACAAGTGTAAAGCCAGAAGTAGCAAAAAGTTCGTTTAGCCTTTATCCTAATCCGGCGAGTTCATTCTTGCAATTAAGTGTATCGGAGGGCGAATACCAAGATTATCGTTTTGAAATTTACGATGCCGTTGGGAGATTAGTGACCCAAGCAGGCTTAACGCCACAGATTGAATTGGATGCACGCTTCAAAAATGGTATTTATTTCTTAAAAATCATTAATTTGCGGTCGCAAAGCATTTATCATCAAAAATTTATCGTTGCAAAATAATTTAATATGGATATTACGGTAACAGAACTTAAGAAAAAATTAGACAATAAAGAAGAATTTGTTTTTATTGATGTACGCGAACAGTACGAATATGACGAATTTAATCTCGGCGCACGTTTAATTCCTTTGGGAGACTTTCAGACGAGCATTCCAGATTTAGAGGAGCATAAAAGTGACGAAGTGATCATTCACTGTCGCTCGGGTGCAAGAAGCGGTATGGCGCAACAAATGTTGCAAGCTGCTGGTTTTTCTAATGTCCGAAATGTAACGGGTGGCGTGTTGGCTTGGCAGGATAGTTTTGGAAGTTAATAATTAGTTCATTCAATAGATGGCAATAAAAAAGAGTCATCCCCAACTTTGGTTAATCAAGGTTCGGGATGACTCTTTTTTTATTATTTAACTTAAGTACTTTGTAATATAAATTATCGAACATTTTGAACCTGCCTTTTTGTCCTACTCCGCGTCGGCTCTTCGTCTTAATCCTTTTCAAGGATTAGACTCTGGGGCTTCCTTGATTAGGAGGAAAATTCAAAGCTCAAAATATTCACAAATATAAATTACAAAGTATTAATTAAAGTTGTTTTAAAAATGATGTTAGAAGTTGAAGGTAAAGGCTTGTGATTCAAGACGAAGCTCTTTTGCCTCCCATCCGCAAGCGGTAAATTCTGTTCAGAATTTATGCAGCCATAGCTGCGGTGACGAAAAAAAGCTGAAGTACTGGATTACAATACTTTGCCTGTAAATATTAAGATCTATTTTAAAACAACTTCTTTAAGTAACAAGATAAACTAAAACCCTACTTAGCACAATCAATAGCATAAGTTCACTTCATATTTAATATACTAGCCTATGAGAAATGAAAATAAATTGTTATTTTGCATTTTAATAAGAACTTAATTCATAAAGTATATTATAAAAAATATTGAACTTTAAATGTTTCTCTCCTCTAAAGGAAGTTAAGTAGGTGGTAATTAAATATACTGTGTATGTGTAATAAACGGGTAATTTTAGGGCTAAGATTTTTTTTGATAGTTTTTCTTTAAAAATCCTTGTATAGCCTCCGTTACAAAAGAATTTTTTAAGGTAAAAAAAAACGGGAAAAGATAGCTATAAAAAACTTTTTCAATGAACATGTACTGCTTAAGGAATGGTGAAGAAATGAATTCACATTTTTGACTGCTATTTTTCGCATTACACCTCTTAGTGAAATCCTTATTCCTGAGAAGAATAATTTTTAACAAAAAATAAAAATATGAAAAAGATTACTGCTCTTTTAGCAATTTGTCTCTTGGGGACAATCAGCTATTTAAATGCTCAACCTCATCCGACTAAGGATAAAAAAATATACAATACTTATAATCAAGTTATAAAAGATGGTGCAACAAAAAGAAATTTCACTAAAATTGAAATAGAAAGTTTTCAATACCAAGAAAAGAAAATTAATAATCTCTCCTCTCCAGACCTCTCTAGCTTTACAAACTCATCAAACCCGAGTTGTGAAAAAACTTGGGAAGATGCAATATTTGGAACCTGTATTGGAAGAAATAATAGTTTACTTTCGTTTGATTTTGATAATGACGGGACTCCTGAATTAATTGCTAATGCCAGTAGTAGCGGATTCGGGAATAAAGGATATTGGTATATTTTGAAATATTTTGAAAGCTCTGCTTCCTATGAGAAGGTTTACGTTAGTGAATTATTTGAAGAGGACATTAATAAAATGTCGCTAGCTGATTTACAAGCAGATGGCTCAATGGAGTTATTACTGGGTATTGATAACGAACTTAGGATAATTAACCTTACTAACCTTACGACCGTACATTCGATGACGCTAGGAGCCATTTCTAGTTTTGATGGAATTAGACAAATTCGGTACGCTGATGCTGATAATGATGGAATAAAAGAGATATTGGTATCTGATAAAGATAATTTTTATTTAATTCATGATACTACCTGGGAAATTGAAGCTCACCTTGAAATTACTGCTGGCGATTTTGACGTCGGAAATGTGGATAGTGATGCCAATCTAGAAACTGTTTTTCCACATGGCTTAACGCTTGAAATACTTGAACAAGGTAATTATACTGAAGACTATGATTTCCGACCAGACCAAAACTCCACTGCCGGTTTTATTCAATTATCAGATATAGATAATGATGGATACAAAGAAGCGATTGTAGCCAACGGATGGTACTCAATCGTAAGTTATGATATAGACATCATTGCTCCTAAGTATGAAATTGATACTGATTTGGATATAGATGCCCTTATGATGCTCGACATCAATAATGATGGTGTAGATGAAATCTTTTACGGAGATGGTCAATGGGGAGACATTTATGCTCATGATTCTCAAACCGGTGCACTTTTATGGAGTATTAATAATCCAGAACATGGAACGACAGGTATTGCAGTAGCTGACTTTGATAATGACGGTGGTTTAGAAGTTGTTTGGGGAGCTGGTTGTAGCTCATCGGGTTCTGATTACCTATTTTTTCATGCTATAGACAATTTGCAATTGGAATGGCAATCCATCCATATAGATGGACCATATTTTGCGATAGAAATTGCAGATGTAGATCAAGATGGTCAACAGGAAATCATTACGATTAGCTACGAAAGTGAGAGTGGATACGATAGTGGAATTTTAACGGTTTATGATGCTGTTACCAAAAAGATTGAGTTTCAATCGGACGGTGATTTCTTTTATCTGATTTGGACAGGAGTATTCAATCTTGAAATCGCAGACTATGGTAATGATGGTGACCTCGATATTATTCTTGCTGCGGGACAAACTTACGACGGAAAGATCTGGGTGGTCGATGGCAATACTTATACCATTGAAGCCGAACATGAATACCCTTCACAAGTGAATATTTCAGAATTTCATGCCCTAGAAGTCAGTGATCTTGATAACGATGGAACGTTAGAATTTATAGTTGCAAACAAACACAAGCTATACGTTATCAATAGCGAAGATTTTTCAGTTGAATGGAGCAGTGTAAACTTATCCGGCTCTGACATCCCAAAAGGAGTATTGGTTGGCAATCTCGATCAAGATGCCGCCGCTGAAATTATCCTTTGCAAAAAGTCGATTTATAAATATGATAATAACACCTTTACTCAAACACAATCTGTAGGTAACCAATATAGCGCTATAAAACTTTATGATTGGAACAATGATGGAACTATGGAAATCCTTGCTGGTTTATCAACTGGTGCTGTACACGTTTTAAATGGCAGTTCCTTGGCTGTAATTGAAACTTTCGAGTTAGATTCAGAATCAGTCGAAGGCATTGAAATAGCTGACCTCAACAATGATGGAATTGATGAACTTTTGATAACCGCCGGGAGTCAAGTATTGTTTCTCAAAAAGAATGGAGATTTTTTAAGCAGTCAAAATATAGCTAGTACGCTAGGTACTTTTGATGCGATAAAAGTGGTAGATTATGATGGAGATGGGGAATCAAATATTTTGCTTGGAACAGCTTATAGCATCATGGAACTAAATCCTGCTTGTAGCCAATGTCTTTGGTACGAAGCTGATATAGTAGGTATAGATCCCACTTGTGGAAATGACAATG
>CALFBG010000257.1 GCA_937951685.1 uncultured Saprospiraceae bacterium
AGAGATTTTTGTTCAAACCTGCCTCTGCCGGCAGGCAGGTTGAAGCTCTTTTAAGAGTTCGTAGCAGCGCTACGGAGGATGAAAAAGCTGAAAAGTTGGACAAAAAGATCAATTCGTAAACATTTTTGGAGTTTTTAAACAGCTTCTTTTTTATAAAGCGGAGGTAAGCACCTAATATTTTTTTTAAAACGGACAGTAAACGTTAGTGATATTGATTAAAAAACCAATACTAAATTGATGCGCTAATAACCGTAGTTGTTCATTATCATTCCCAGCGCCTTGTGCGTTCAGCAGCGAATAGCCGAGTTGATATTGGAAACAAATCGCAGATTTTCTGGATAATTCATAGCTCACCATCGGCCCTACCCAAAGCATTAAATTCAAAGGATTATATTCCTCCGATTTACGAATATCGTACGCTTGATTGTTGATCACTTGCGTACCTCGCACCAAGTATTCCATCCCGATATTCCCAGAAAAAGAAGCCGAAAAGTCATGAATCTCCAAAAACTTAGCATCCAAGCCTGCTCGCAAACCGGCATAAGTCAAATCCCATTCAAAAAAATTATCTAAGCGCGGATCACTTCCGATTGCGCCGTAATTATTCCAACTAGCATCATAGGTAAAGAAAAGCGAACCACGATCCATTAAGTATCGGTTGCCAATGCCAAAATGGAATTTACCAACGGATTGCAAATTCTCCAAAGGGACTCCCTTAGAGTTTTTGTATTGAAAATTAGATACGGTTCCACCCGTTTTCAGGAATAGCTGTTGCGCTTCGACGAATTCCATCGCTCCCAGCAAAAGGAGCAAACTAAGTAAGGTTGTTTTCATTAGTGTTTGATTAATTTTGCTACAAATGTCTGCGAACGCATTTGTCCTCTGAGGACATAAGTACCAATTGGAAGATTAGGAAATTGGAGGGTTAAGCTTTCGCTAGGATTAAACGTTTGTTGGTATACGAGTTGCCCGCTAATGTGATAAAGCGCAATCGTAATTTGATCAATTAAAGTTTCTTGAAAATCTAAATTAACGGTTTCCACAAAGAGATTAGGGTAAACCAAAACTTCGATTTCGGTATCGAAGCCCGTATTGATTAAAGCCGCTTTGAGGGGCTGTAGAAAGCCTTGTCGAAGTTGGTGATTATTGGCCTGATACGTATTGATCACACTGCCCTGCCCGATTGTTTGCTGAATAAAATAACTTTTGTTATTCGCATAAATGAAGGCAGAACTCCCGCTGATCCCTAAGACCTCCTTTTGCTTACTTTGTCCCAAACACGATCCCCAAGCCAACAAAATGGATATTACGAGCGCATAACTTTTCATGATGTATATTTTAATCTAGTGATTGTTTCTAGACTCATATATATCGAGGTGGGGAAAGGTTACCCTTTGGGAGGAAAAAAATTGGAAAAAAGTGTTTTTTTGAGAATTTAAGCTTATTTCAGGGGAAAACAAGCAGCTAACATTCAGCCCAACTGATTAAAAACGTAAAGCATATTTATGCCAACTACAAGAAAATAGGAAATGAGACACTATGGAATATGAGCTCAAAAGGAGTTGGTTATCCGGTAAGCCGTAGGAGGAATACCGATCTTCTTTTTAAAAAGTTTGGTAAAATATTGTGCATCTTGAAATCCAATCTCGTAAGCAATTTCGCTAATTGGCAAGTTGGTAACCGTCAATAATTCTTTTGTTTTTTCGAGCTTCCTATCGTTGATGTAATTGGTAGGACTATCCTCAAAGGCTTTTCTAAACGCTCGTTTGAAGGAAGACAAACTTAGATTGCTCTTTTACACCCAAAAAATTATTCTTCCAAAAACCGCTTTACCTCAGGATCCGCTTGGGAATAGATATCCTGTAGTTCCGCTCGCACTTTTGCAAATTCGTTTGATTGATGAAGTGCCTTGAGCGCTACAAATTTTCCTTTCAAAGATTTAGCTCTTTTAGGCATCCGCGACAAGGCTTTGTCAAATTGCTTTTCTGCTTCCTCATACCGAGCTTTTTCCAATAACCACTCTCCGTATTGCTCAAACGAAGGTTTGGTAATATTTGGTGGTCCAGTGGGAAAATCGGTAAGCTCCTCAAGCGCAGTAGCCTTCTTCAATTTAGCTTCGAATAATTCCTGATCATCTGCTAGCAACGCTTTCATTCCTTCCATTTGAGCGAGCATCACTTGGGCCGTTTTTACAGCATTGTCGGTTGGGGCATATCTACTATTTCCGGCAGCACACATCGCAATACCCGAACTTTTAATGTTTAGAGAGTCCGCATAGATCTTAGTAGAAAGCCAATCAATTTCATCATTGATGGTTTGGACGTCCTCGTTTCGAAAAGCAACTTGTGCCCTGAGGAAGCTACGTACAGCTTTGGCCCTGATGCCGATGTCATCTGCTTTGACATCCAAATCCAGCTGGGTTTGTCCATTCAGCTTGCCGCTTGCTGCGAGTTGTCTGCTCTGCATCCCAAGTAAGTATCCTCTTGCTCCTTTTGTCGGATCCTTTGGCACATAACTAAGCATATCGGTTAAGATTTTTTCAGCCTCGGCGTACTTTCCTTTTTGTAAAAGTCCATAATGCAACCAAGCAAGAGAGTGATATCCTCTAGCACCATCCGTCAATTCCTGTTTGATCATTCGTTTGACGCTGGCATCATAGGAAGCTTGATTAGAACTAACGACTCCATCCCATGCTCCGAGGGCTAAATAAATGTGGGAAGGCATATGCAAGGCGTGCGCAGCAGCAGGAGCAACTTTAGCATAAGCATTAGCGGCATCTAAGGCATCCTTAGCAGAAGTAGGACCATCTAAGGCATGAATCTTATAATGTAATGCCCCGGGATGAAGCGGATTTACTTTAATAATTTTATCAACAATAGAAGCAGCCAATCTTAAGTCATCACTCCCGTCTCCATATTCTTCGGTCGCCCAGATTAGGGACAAGGCATAGAAAGCGGCTATTTCTTGATGGTTCGGATACTCCTGATGTAGCGCGGCTAAATGATCTTTAAGCAAATTATTTCTAAGCTCAAAATCCCCTTCTCCATACATGATTTCTAGCATTTCCCACATTGCTTTTTCTAATGGACTATCTATCGCCGCTAATCGCTCTGCTTTCGTTTTTCCTAGTCGAGCTACAATTGCTTTTCCTTCATCGGTGTTCTGCAATTTCCACAATGCCTTATAATGACACATCGCTTCGCCCCAATGGGTTAAGACTTCCGTACTATCCAAAGCGGTAGCTTCCTCAAATGCCGTTAAGGCATCATCATATTCAAAATTATGCAAAAGCAGTAAGCCTTCCTGAAACTTTTCTTGAGTAACCGGATTAAGGACAAAACCGTGTTCCAGTTTACCCAGTGTTGCAGCAGTAGAAGCGGTTGCAGCTTTTGATTGCTCTTGGGTAGAACAAGCGAAATTTATGGTGAGTAGGCTGATGAGGATCGATAGGTGTAAGATTGGTTTCATCAAAAGAGGATTTTTGTCGGTGCGTGAAATTATTGATACTTTTTTGTAAAGATAAAATTATTTTGATTTTACGACGGGAACAATTCTTAGTGACGTATAGCAATTTTAAATCGTTTCATTCTTTACTTTTTTTTAAAAACCTGTGTTATCACTACGCCTAAGATAACTAATGCTCCTCCTATAATTTGATAGTTGTGCAAAATCTCTTCTAAAAGTACTATTCCACCAATAATTGTAATGATTGGGCTTAAGTTATTGAATACCGCCACTTGTGAGGTTGAAATTTTACTCAATGCGTAAATCGTAAGAAACGATGTTATTACGGATGATAATATCCCTAAGTAAAGTACAGCCCATAAATATTCTTGTTGGGCAAAAGGCTCAAAAAATGCACTTAGGGTATCATTGCTAAAATGTATGGCAATACTCCAAATATTAAATACCAAGAACGACATCAGTATCATCCATACGGTAATTTCCGAAGTAGAAAAGCCTAAACTTACTTTTTTGCCTAAGGTATAATAGACCACAGCGGAAAAAACGGATAAAAACAACAATATCACTCCACGAATTGATGTATGCTGAGCAATATTGCCTGTTTGGTACATAATGTACGCAAGACCTATCATGGATAGTAAAATGCCTGTTTTTTGTAGGATTGTCGTTTTTTCTTTTAGAAAAATACTAGCAACAACTAAGGTAAGTATCGGCATGGTTGCAAATATTATTCCTGCCTGACTAGCGGAGCTATATTCCAATCCGAATGTCTGAAACGCAAAGAACGACAAGGGGAAAAAAAATGATAGTAACAATAACCATTTGGCTTTATGCCAAGAAAGGGGCGTAAATTTAAGCAAACCAAATACTCCCAAAAACCCAATTGAAATGGCGCCTGCCATAAAACGATGTGCTAACAGGTCAATAGCGCTGGCATGTTTTAAACCCATTTTGACTAATATGAAGGACAAACCGATAATTATAGTCATTAAAACCAAACCAATGTATGCTTTTTTTTGTGCTGAAATAATTGGCATTAATTGTACTTATAAATGAAGTTGTTTGAAAAATTACACCCGATCCGTTTATTTCTTAATTTCATGGCTATTTTCTACATTACGCTTAGCGGTCGATTTATCTAGTCTCTGCTCGCTCAAAGTAAGTGAGTGGGGTTAGCAAGTCACAAGATAGCATGAACTTACGAAACCTAGGGCGAGATTACCAACTTGATGGCAACAGTCTTCTTTTTTAATTTCTCTTTTTTCTGGTTTTTACCTTTTGAGGCTTGACAAAATTTATGGGCAAATTGTAAGCTACCTTTACATATTTGCCATTTTGAATCGCGGGAATCCATTTCAAATTTGAATTCCGCATCTTTTTCATTACTCTTAATGCTTCTTCTCCACATCCAGCTCCTATATCTTTTAACAATTTTATATTAGATAAGCTTCCGTCTCTCTCAACGGTAAAACCTACGATTACAATTCCTGCTACTTTTTTCTTAATAGCTTTCTTGGGATAAGTAAGTTCACTGTAAATATATTCCAACATCTTTCTATCGGAACATCGCTTTTTTTCTTTTGCGTCTCCTTCTATTTCTTCACAACCCGGAAATCTAGGCATTCTTTCTCCTTCATTGGTTTGATATTTTCTTTCTTCGATTTC
>CALFBG010000258.1 GCA_937951685.1 uncultured Saprospiraceae bacterium
CTCGCAAGTGATTACATTTTTACCCTGAAGGTTCTTTTTAATCCTTATGCCCAAACTAATGCGTTTGTTTCGTACTTAGATTTTGTGGAAGACGTTAAGGTAGATGCTGACAATCCAAGGAAGTTTACTATTCTTTCGAACAAACAATACTTTTTGATTAAAGTGAATACAGGAAGTATGCCGATTTTGCCTGAATATCTTTTCGATCCGGAGCACCTAATGGCTAATTTTTCTTTGGTAGAAATGCTTGCTTTTCTAAAAGAAAAACCGACGGCAGCGCAAGCTACTTTATTAGAGCAGTTTGGAAAAGGGTTTACCGGGGCAGATTATACGAGTAAGCTTGAATTCCTACGGGGAAGCGGTCCTTATCGTTTGGTAGAATGGCAACCGGCACAAAAAATAGTCCTAGAAAAGAAAAAAGGATGGTGGGGAGATTCCTTAGCGGCAAAATATCCTATGTTGACAGCCGAGCCCGAAAAAATTATTTATCGTCCGATTATTGATGAAGCTTCGATGTTAGCGGAGTTAAAATCTGGCGCGCTTGACGTTGTGAGTGGTCTGCAAGCAAACACTTTCTTCGACTTGAAAGAAAATACTAGTGTTCAAGAACAGTTTAATTTATATACGCCACCGTCTTTACAGTATTATTTTATCGCACTAAATGGTGCTAATCCTAAACTGAAGGATAAGCGAGTTCGGAGGGCTTTAGCACACTTGGTTGATGTAGAAGAGATAATCGAAACGGTGATGCAGGGACTAGGAGAACGAATACATAGCCCCATCCATCCTCAGCGACCGTATTTTCACGAAGGGTTGGCATTTATTCCATTTAGCGTAGCGCAAGCGCAAGCACTTTTGGAAGCAGCCGGCTGGGTAGATACTAATAATGATGGGATTGTAGATAAAATTATAGATGGGGAACGCGTAAATCTAAGTTTGACGATCAAAATTAGGGCGGGCAGTGATACGGGGAAAAATATTGCTATTTTATTTAAAGAAAATGCCAGAAAGGCGGGGGTGAAAATCGAGATTGAAGCACACGAATCTAGCAAGTTGAGAACCTTCGTGCGGCAACGAGATTACGAAATGGCCTACCGCGCGTGGAGCTTACCCGAAACCTTGGATGATCTGAAGCAGGTTTGGCATACGAAGAGTCAACTGATTCCCGATGGAAATAATTATGTTAATTTTGGAAACGCCGCTTCCGATGAACTCATCGAGGCGATCAGAACGACTATAAATGAAAAAGAAAGGAATCGGTTATATCGCCAAATTCAGGAAGTGATCTACGAAGAACAGCCTTACATTTTTCTTTTTACACCAAAAGAAAGATTAGTCATTCACAAAAGATTTCAAGCTCAAACCTCAATCAAACCTCCGGGATATCACGAAAGTTTTTTTAGCTTAGCGCAAGAAGAATTTGTAGGAAACTAAAGCGAATAACAATTTGCGTTTTAAACAATTTCATTAAAACGGTACGATCTAACCAACTGATCAACAAATAAAAGTTAAAAACATTATGATGAAAAAAATAAAATACTCGTTTGGAGCTCACTTGGCAATGCTAGTAATGTGTCTATGTCTCGTTGCGGCTTGCAAGACAGATCCTAAAACTACGGAAGACAAAAAAGAAAGCTCTACAAAAACTGGAGCGGCGACAATCGTGACCGATGAGGATTTAAAAGTAACGATTCAAATACGTTCAGAACCTAAGCGTTTAAATCCCGTTTTGACAACAACTTCTACGGCACTTCAATTATTGGCGCATCTTTTTCCAACCTTACTAAATTTTAGTCCAGAAGATCTGAGTGTACAACCGGTTTTAGTAAAATCTCTTCCCAAAGTAGTGCAATTAACGGAAGGCCCTTACGCGGGAGGTGTATCGTATAGTTACGAAATTCACGAGGAAGCGGTTTGGGACAATGGTTCGCCAGTGACAGGGCACGATTATGTTTTGGGAATGAAAATTTTATTTAATCCTTTAGTGAAAGCGGATGCTTATCGCGGAGTGATGAATTTTGTAAAAGCGGTAGAAATAGATCCTACAAACCCGAAGAAATTTGTCGTTTATTCTGATCAAACGTACATCATGGGAGAAGCTTATTCTGGATTTTTTATGTATCCCGCTTATGCTTACGATCCTCAAGGTTTGATGAAAGATATTCCCTTAACGGATCTTACCAATCCGGAAAAAGCAGCGGCCTTGGCGAAGTCCAATGCAAATCTCAAAACATTTGCGGACGCTTTTAATTCTCCTGAATATGGTAGAGAGCTGGCTAACATCACCAGTTGTGGTGCGTACAAACTCATTGAATGGATTCCTAACCAAAGATTGGTACTACAGAAAAAAGAAAATTGGTGGGGAGATAAATTGGTCAAAGACTATCCGATGTTAACGGCCATTCCAAAAGAGTTAGTCTACGAGGTGATTAGAGATGGGAACAGCGCAATGACTCAACTCAAAAGTGGTGCACTTGATATTGCGTTGACTTCTACGAATGATTATTTAGCGCTTCAAGAAAATGAAGCGGCTAAAAAGAATTTAAATTTTTACAAGCCAGAGTCCATGTCTTACGTTTACATCGCACTCAACGCTAAAAAACCAAAACTAAAAGATAAAAAAGTACGGCAAGCCATTGCACACGCCATTGATCGCGATGAGATTATAGAAGTGCTCAAGTCCGGTTTGGCAAGAACGATTACCGGGCCGATTCCTAGCCAGTTTGATTATTATAATAAAAGCCTAAAACCAATTCCTTACAACGTAGAAAAGGCAAAATCACTATTAGCCGCAGCGGGTTGGAAGGATACCAATGGCAACGGAATTGTTGATAAGCAAATGGACGGAGAGTTGGTGGAATTGACCATTGAGTTCGCAATCCCTACCAGTAAAGCTAGTGAACAATTAGCGATTTTGGTGAAAGAAACGGCTAAACGAGCAGGAATTAACATCGAAATCAAAGTAAAGGAAACTTCTGTTTACTTAGCAGATCGTCGGAGACGAGAATTTGAAATGATGCCGTTGCAAGCCCGACCAGATCCCGGACTATATGATCCATATCAATTGTGGCATTCTAAAAGTGATACGCCGAGTGGAGGTAATTTTGTAGGTTTTAGAAATACGGAAGCCGACAAGTTGATTGAAGAAATTCGGGTAACTTTAGATAAAAAGAAACGAGATGCCCTTTACTTGCAACTCCAAGAAATTATCTACGATGAACAACCAGCCGTTTTCTTGTACTCTGGTCAGACGTGTATCGTTGCGAATCAGCGGCTAAACTTGAAAACTTCGATCTTTAAGCCAGGCTATTTTGAGCAATATAGCACCGTGAAATAGACTGAACTTTGCGAACTTCATGGTGAAAAATGTGCGGGACAAGGTATTTGTTCGGCACATTTTGTCTTAGTACTTATTACAAAGTATTAAAGGTCTATCTTTGGACAAACGTAGTAAGAATTTTAGCTTACTTTAGGTTTTATTTTAAAACAACTTCAATAATAAAAGATACTGATACGCTTAACCACTTCGCATAATCTTTGCCAACCATGTTTCGCTATTTGTTAAAAAGAGTATTGATTGCAGGGTTTACCCTTTGGGTGATCTCGTTGGTAGCTTTTTTCCTGACGAGTATTGCTCCTGGCGATGCCGTGATGTGTGGTAGAGAAGAATGGTCAGAAGATGCGTATGGGAGTATAGATTATGAAATTTCGGCGAAGCGCCTCGGCTTAGATAAGCCGCTATTTTATTTTAGTCTCCACAGTCTATCACATCCAGATACCTTGCATCGCTACCTCAGTAAAGATAAAAAAGAAAGTTTGACGAATTTGGTGGCTCAGTATGGCAACTGGGAAGCTACCGAACGCTACCACCATAGTATAGAAAATTGCTGGAGCAAAATAGCAAGCCTCTCGGATACCATTCCCAGTCAATTCGTTAATCCTGTACGAAACACATGCGGAGATTTAAGATTTCAATATAAGGACAATAAGATTGTTGCATTCCTTACGAAATTGGAAATACAAATTGCAAAAGATGCGGCATTAGCTGCTCAACTAGGCAACGAGTTCAAAGCGATACAAAGTAGCTACCAAACATTAACGGACAATCCCACGCGGTGGAAACTTTACGTTCCCAGTTTAGCATGGCATGGATTTGATAATCAATATCACAACTGGTTTAGTGGTTTTTTGAGTGGCGACTTTGGAATTTCCTGTACAGATAGTCGTCCCGTGATCGATAAGATAAAATGGTCTTTATGGTGGACGGTCGTGATGAGTATCGCTGCGATTATACTAGCTTTTCTCATTGCCATTCCGATTGGCGTTTACGCTGCGACACAGCATGGAAAAATCTTTGATCGGTGGAGTGGTGCCATTCTATTTTTACTATATTCTTTGCCTTCTTTTTGGGTAGCTACGCTCATGGTGGTTTTCTTTACGACTGCCGAGTACGGGGAATGGACCAATATTTTTGCGTCCATTGGTTTGGGACAATTATCGTCGAGTGCACCCTTTTGGGATCGCTTTTGGGAAGCTGCGAATCATTTAATATTACCAATTCTTTGCATTACTTATCCCGCTTTAGCCGTTATTTCGAGGCAAATGCGGGGAGGGATGATTACTGTATTGCGCCAGGATTATATTCGTACGGCTAAAGCTAAAGGCTTATCACAAACGCAGGTAATTTGGAAACACGCTTTTCGGAATGGTCTGTTTCCCATTATTACATTATTTGCCAACGCGTTTCCTGCTGCGGTGGGTGGTTCGGTGGTCATCGAGGTCATTTTTAATATTCACGGAATGGGGCTCACTACATTTAATGCTATCAATGCCCAAGATTGGCCAGTTGTTTATGCCATCATGATGCTGGGAGCAGTGTTGACCATTCTTGGTATTTTGATCGCAGATTTGTGCTACGTTTGGGCAGATCCTCGGGTAACTTTTGAAAATAGAAAGTTATGATGGGGAAGATGATCGCTTGGTTGCGCGGAAAAAATAATACTCGACCAGCTACTCCGGCTAGACCGCAGCACTACTGGGGAATTGTAAAACGACAATTTCGGAATCATCGTTTGGCCAACTGGGCTTTGCGTGGCTTATATTGCTTTATTTTTATTGCTGTCTTCGGTGACTTTTTGGCGAATGACAAACCGATTTATTGTAAAATAGAGAATGAGCATCATTTTCCTGTATTTAGAGAATATGCGGTGAACTTAGGCTTGGCAACTTGGCAAGGAGAATTTTTTAGGAAAGATTGGGACGAACACAATTACCAAACAAAGTGGATGCCGCCCATTCCTTATTCTTCTACGAGTCTTGATCGGAAAAATACCAATAGTAAAAGTCCCTTTGGTCCACAAAAGATAGCGGATTTCCGTTATTGGCATTGGTTGGGAACGGATGACTTGGGTAGAGATGTGGCGGCGGGCTTGATTAAGGGCGCGCGTGTGGCGATGCAAGTCGGAATGGTCTCGATGTTAATTGCTACGCTGATTGGAGTTTTCTTAGGCACCTTGGCCGGATATTTTGGAGATTATCGCTTGCAAATATCACGAGCTAGAATTTTATGTAATGGGATTGCAGCTTTCTTAAGTTATTTCTATGGCATACAAACGAGAATGTTTGTCCTGCAAGAAACAGAAGCTTTTGGTTGGGAACTTAGCAAATCAATAGTATTGATCCTATTCTTTTTTAGTCTTTTAAATGCCTTGGTGAGTCTGTGCAAAAAAATCCCATTCTTTGCCCAAAAAATTCGTTTACCAATTGACCTCATCGTCATGCGTACGATCGAGATTCTCAATTCTATTCCGGGACTCTTGCTGATCCTGTCAATCGTAGCGATTTTGGACAAACCCTCCATTTTTTATTTGATGATCTTTATTGGCCTAATTGGTTGGACAGGGATTGCCCGTTTTATTAGAGCGGAGATGTTGCGAATTCGACAACTCGATTATATCCAAGCGGCGCAATCCATCGGTTTAAAAGATTGGCAAATTATGCTACAGCATGCGATTCCAAATGCACTGACTCCCGTTTTGATTACGATCGCATTTGGGATTGCGGGCGCTATCCTATTAGAATCTACCTTATCCTTTTTGGGTGTCGGCGTACAAGTTGATGCAGTGACGTGGGGGGCTTTATTGCGGGAAGCGCGCGCTAATTTCTCTGCGTGGTGGCTGGCTATTTTTCCGGGATTAGCCATTTTTGTGACGGTAAGTCTGTTTAACTTAGTTGGAGAGGGTTTGGCGGATGCGATGGATCCAAACCAAAAACAATAATCATGTACGCAATTTATTTAATAAATATACGCAAAAAATTGTAATTATTATGGAGAATACTTATGTTTGCAGCATGAAAGCGATTAATTCTTTTTCTTCTTTTTCTTAGTCATGCTTTTCGGGAATAAGCTACTTTTGCCCCGTTTGGTGGGTAACTGTCCTTTTCGGTTAGGTTTGATTTGTGCATTTTCGTTGACGGGGCAACCCGTTTTTTGGCTACAAGCCATTTGCGAAAAGCTCAAAGAAATAAGGAGGCACAAAAATAGAAGGAATTGTCGTTTTTTCATAAAATAAAATTAACTAATTTATTAGAACGTAAGGTACAAAATATTCTTTCGAGTAAAGGAGCTGACAAATTATTTTTGATGGCTTTGGATGCGAAATTCAGTTTAAATATTAAGAATTCAATGAATTGTTGTTTTTTTTAATATGAAAACTTGATTTTAATAGAATAAGCATATAAATTTGTGCCAACATTATCAAAATTATTAAATTCTTTAAGATGAACAAAGGAGATTTAATCAACAAAGTAGCTGAAAGTGCTAATTTAACAAAAGCACAAGCTGCAGAAGCGCTTAATTGTGTTATTAACTCTATTTCTGAAACCCTAAAAGACGGAACGAAAGTTTCTTTATTAGGTTTCGGTACTTTTATGGCTGCTGAAAGAAAAGCTCGTGCGGGTAGAAACCCTAAAACAGGCGAAACTATCAATATCCCTAGCAAGACTGTAGTAAAATTCAAAGCTGGAAAAGAGCTTACAGAAAACTTGAACTAGTACTATCTATAGTTTATACACAAAGGGCAAGTTGGTTATTTACCAACTTGCCCTTTTGTATTAGACGGATAATCACAGCATTACTTAGCTGGTTTATCTCCTATATAAAAATAAGCAATGTAAATATTGCTTTCCCTTCTTCCTTTATTCCCAGAAGGATTATAAATCTCACCCACGGAAAGGCTATTTTCTCCTTTTTAATTTTTACTTTTGTAGGAATCAATCAAGCGTTTTTTAGTTGTAAATTTGATGGATTCTATTAAGTCTATCTTTTTTTATTTTTTATAAAATTTGTAACCCTATAGCCAGCCAAAACAGCTATAACTCCTCCTTAGTTTTCCCTTACTGCTTACAACTAACAACGCAATCAAGAACAAAAATGAATCACACAATGGCAGATATTCAAAAATTAAAAGATATTGCTCAACAAGTTCGACGAGATATCCTTCGACAAGTACACCAAGTAGCAAGTGGTCATCCTGGCGGCTCTTTAGGCTGTGCAGATTTCTTTACTGCGTTGTATTTTGAAATTATGGATCATGACCCTGCATTTAATATGGAAGGAAAAGGAGAAGATGTTTTCTTCTTGTCTAACGGTCATATCTCTCCCGTATGGTACAGCGTATTGGCACGAAGTGGTTATTTCGAGGTAGCAGAATTGGCTACTTTTCGTAAACTTAACTCTCGACTCCAAGGTCACCCCGCTACTGAAGAAGGTTTACCCGGTATTCGTGTTGCCTCCGGTTCGCTCGGTCAAGGTCTTTCCGTCGCAATCGGCGTTGCTTTGGCTAAAAAAATGGATGGTGATGATAAACTCGTTTACGTATTAACGGGAGACGGAGAATTGCAAGAAGGGCAGATTTGGGAAGCCGTCTTATTCGCCAATCACAACAAAGTAGATAATATGATCGTCACAGTAGATTGGAACGGTCAACAGATAGACGGTGCCAATAAAGACGTTTTGACCTTGGGAGATTTACCCGCGAAGTGGGAATCTTTCGGTTGGGAAGTCTTACACACAGACGGAAACGATATGGAAAAAATGTTAGCTACTTTCGCCGCAGCAAAAGCATTAACCGGAAAGGGAAAACCAATTGTAATTTTAATGAAAACGGAAATGGGCGCTGGTGTCGACTTCATGATGGGGACGCACAAATGGCATGGCTCTGCTCCCAATGATGAGCAACTGGCGGAAGCATTATCACAGCTACCAGAAACATTAGGCGATTACCCTCTTTAATAAACCACTTCAATATCTAAACTGCGGAAGAAAATATTTTAACGTAGAAACTTGAAAGATTATAAATTATGTTGGACAATATAAATTTTACAGAAAAAAAAGCAACCCGAGATGGATTTGGTGATGGTTTGCTCGAATTGGGTAAACAAGACGATTCAGTCATCGCTTTAACGGCCGATTTGCTGGGCTCTTTAAAAATGGGAGATTTCAAAGATGCTTTTCCCGATCGTTTTATTCAAGTCGGTATTGCCGAAGCGAATATGATGGGGATTGCCGCAGGATTAGCGACGGCTGGAAAAATTCCTTTCACCGGAACCTTTGCAAACTTCTCTACGGGCAGAGTATATGATCAGATTAGACAGTCTATCGCTTACTCGGATAAAAATGTCAAAATTTGTGCTTCGCACGCGGGCTTAACCTTAGGAGAAGACGGCGCCACGCATCAAATTTTAGAAGATATTGGAATGATGAAAATGTTACCCGGAATGGTCGTCATCAATCCTTGTGATTATAACCAAACGAAGGCAGCAACCATTGCCATCGGAAAACACCACGGTCCTGCTTACTTACGTTTCGGTAGACCGAAATGGCCTATTTTCACGCCGGCGGATCAAAAGTTTGAGATCGGAAAAGCGTTATTATTAGCAGAAGGAACGGACGTAAGTATTTTCGCAACGGGACATTTAGTTTGGACGGCAGTCGAAGCGGCCAAAGCTTTAGCTGCACAAGGAGTAAGTTGTGAAGTAATTAATATTCATACGATCAAGCCGTTGGACGAAGAAGCGATCCTTGCTTCGGTAAGCAAAACGAAGTGTGTCGTCAGCGCTGAAGAACACCAGCGCAATGGTGGTCTTGGAGATTCTATCGCACAGTTGCTGGCACGGAAAATGCCCTGTCCAATGGAGTACGTTGCCGTGAATGATCAGTTTGGAGAAAGTGGTACTTCAATGGAGTTGCTAGAGAAATATGGACTAGGTAAGAATGACGTTATAGCAGCAGTGAATAAAGTTTTAAAAAGAAAATAAACTGGTTCTTTGATCATCTAAGTACTTAAGTAGGTTTACCAAATAAATTCACTAATTTATGACGAGTAAATTTTATTTCACTCTTCGTTAAAAAGCCTTGAAAACCAATGGTTTCCTGCATTTTTCGCATCGATTGAAGCAAAATTTTCTTCCGTCAAAATCACCAATCTATTAGGTAAACCTACTTATCAATTAGATATCCATCAAACAGTGTATAAAGAATACGAATACTGTAATGATCCATGCGAAACTTCGGGCTAAGAAAATCCTCGAATGTGGCTGGCATAAAAACATTAGATAATGAAATTTGGAACCAAAGCAATTCATGCTGGTGTTGAACCA
>CALFBG010000259.1 GCA_937951685.1 uncultured Saprospiraceae bacterium
TAATTCCAATGGACTGGCATTTCGTATTCAACCATTTTGGCGCAACCATGATGGGTAGTTTTTCCACCAAATCTCGAATAATTTCAAAAGAAGCACTCCCCGAACCAATAATAATTCCTGCTCTTAAAGTCGTAAAATTATAGTTTCCTTTTCCTAGCTCCACTTCTACGTTTTTTCTAGAGCTTAAGTGCGCTGAAAGGCTCTCTTCGTTGACAATCCCGCTGAGATAAATGACGTGTTTCACTTTCGTTTGATTGATTGCTTCGCGAAAATTAATCGCGGATTCCTCTTCGATCGTCTGGTAGTCGCCAGAAGCGGACATACTATGCACCAAGTAGTAAGCACCGTCAATATCTTTAGGGATTTTCGCTAAGGAAGGTTTATCCAATAGATCTAGCTGAATGACTTCAATACTCTTTTTGAGCGAAGCTGGTGGGTTAAACCGTTTCGTATCTCGTACACAGCAAATTACTTCGTGCCCCATTTTTATTAAATCGGGAAGCAAGCGTTTTCCGATGTATCCTGTTGCGCCAGTTAGTAAGATTCTCATGTTTGGTAGTTTGTGGTTTCGAAGGTGGCGTTTTAGTGTATCTTGTATGCCGTTCCCCTAGATAACGTTGTAGCAAGAAGAGGGTTCAGCTAAATTTTCTTTTATCGCACGAACCAGCTTCTTCATTACTTAGTTAACAAGATTTATGAACATTAAGTTCTACGCTAGTAACAAACAAACAATATCATTTAGCTAATAACCTAACTCAACGAAAGACGAAGTTTATTCAAAAAAATATTGGTTTACCGCATTCCTGCCATAAACCAATACCTGCATCAAAAAATAAAAATAAATCTACCTTGCTACCCGTTCAAAACTTCTTTGTATAGAATCGGTGTTGGATACTCTCTTTTGAGCACAAATTTGATGACATCAAAAGCAGTAATAACCCCTTTCAACTCATTGCGTAGATTCACGACGGGGAGCGTTTTGAATCTTTTGTCCATAAATAACTCGGCGGCGGTACCGACTTTGGCTTTTGGTTCGATGGTGAGAATTCTGGTGGTCATTGCATCCTTTACCAGATTGCTTTGTTCTTTGCCGTCCGGCTTTCGGGAATTCTTCCACAAATCGTAAGAAGTGATCAATCCAAGGAGGATACCATTTTCAACAACGGGTAATTGTTGTAGTCGCTTTTGGACCATTATGTTAGAGACGGATTCGATTGTGTCGGTTGGACCAACGACAACAGGATTTTTAGACATGATTTTACGGACTTCTTCATTTAGCATAGGCATTCTATTTAAAGGGTTTACGACTAGGTGAATACTAATGAAAGCTAAAAGCCATGACAGTGATAATAATGCGGCGGTAATCTTACCATACTGTTAGCCTTGCTTCATTCAGCGGCTCAAAAGGTTTTTGAAGCTAACTATTTGATCTTGTAGACAACAAAGTTGATCATCAACGTCAAAACCTATCTAAAAATAAGATTAAAATCCATAAAATGAAATAAAATTGCCAAAAAACAGTTAAACGACAAGAAATATACTGTAATTACCCCCTTTATACAGTTAAAAAAGGCACGAAACAAATAAAACCGACAAATTAAATTTGGAATCCATTTTCAAGAACTAATGTTTTCTAACTACGCACAGCAGTTGGAAACGGTTAGTTTGAATTTTTAGGCGCAAGGCTGCGCGCAGATTTTTTCATTCCGGAGATAAACTCGTCGAAGGTGTCAAACTCTCGGCGGAAACTTAAGCCTAAGCCCGTTTTATTCCGCTGCGCACCAATGACCTGATCGGTACGTTGATAAAAACGAATTTTATATTCTTGGTCGCGGGTCAAGATATATTCGATGACTAGATTTCCTGCGGTAAAAACGCCGGACTGCCCAGAGCTTGATCCACCAATATCAATATTTCCACCGACGTCAATCGACAGTCGATTGTTCCAAAGATAACTTTTGATTCTTGCCTGAATTTCGTTTCCAATTAAAGTTTCCTCTAGATTGTTTTGGTCTACGGTTTCAAAAGCATTATAATTCACATCGAAATCAATTCCGGAGATAAAGCCTACATCCGTAAATACTTCTGAGAGGATTTCCGAAAGGTAAAAAGAAAGTTGTTGGGTAAACCATTCACTCACCGTGTTGATCACGAAGTTTCGTTGTCGAGAGGGAGAAATGGCACCCGAGGAGTTTGGCAAGAAGTTTTTGGTGGCTAAAAGCCCAAAGACTTGTCGATTGAGTTCGTTTTGGTCTTGTCGAATGATGCGCAATTTATTATCTGCATAGGATTTCAATTCTCCCGAAATATTTGGAAATCCAATCTCAAAATTAATATCTGGTTTGAGTAATTCTCCGCCCACTTGCATCGTCAAACTGACGGGCGTTGCCTGTCGGGCTTCTGTTTGAATTTCGGTAGAAGCTCCTTCCAAATATTCCGCCAAGAAGACGGACAAAGAAGTACTTAGATCTGCATATTGCGCTTCGAGGTCTAACTTTGCCCCTAAGGGTTCGCCATCCCAACTAATCAACCCTCCCCGCACCAAATTAAACGGTTTATTAATCAAACTCAGGGTAAACAAATAACTTCCTTGGTAAATTTCGTAATCGCCGTACATTTTCAATCCGCCGGAACTCGTTACACTGATTTGTAAATTTCCATCGCCCGTTCCACGAATAATATCTCCTGCTCTTTCATCAAAGATTAGGAAAACCTCTGCATTTTGGTTCATGGCGAAATTCATCGTGAGATTCACTCCTTCAATTTCCGTTGATTCTTCTTTAACGGCTTTGACTTTAGATTTGTCTTTAAACTTAATAAAACTCACTGCCGACGCATTGGAACCGTAGGTTACCGGAATAAAAAGTTTGGTACCCGATCCCGTCTCCGCCACAATGTTAATATTTGTCAACTTAAAATCTCCAATAAAACTTACATTCGCGGCACCGATTCCTTGTCCATAATACAAGGAGTTGTCCGTTTTATCCGTATCCAAGCCTAAAAACCGATCTGTATCTAAGCTAATATTGAGTCCAAAATCGCGGAGATAATTATGGGTAATACCGCCAGTTATATTGGCAACGTTGCCATATTTATCGTAGATTTTGCTGCCCGTAGCATCAAATATTTGATTGTTAATGCGAACGGTATCGTCGGGGATTTCGTAGTGTGTATTCAAATAGTCTACCGTGATCCCGCCGTCAAAAATCCTCGCAAAACCATCCATTTCTATTTGGTCGGGCACACCGCTGAGGCGTACTTCTCCGTCGATAAAACCAACCGTTTCTGAAATGTCATTTCCAATAAAATACTCGGCAATCGCGAGTGGGTAATTAGATAAGCTAAGGTCAAAATCAAAATAGCTGGTGGGATACTTTGTCACTTTAGAACGTGGCTGATTGTACATACCTTCGGCGGTAAGTTGCACGTCGCCATTCGTAATGGACAAGTAGGCGTCTAGTGTATCTTGCAAACTGGCCAAACTAGCATCCAAGCGTAATACGCCCCAATCATCTTTATTAATCCACAATGTATCGATGACCGCAACGGCGGATAAACCTTGCAATTTATAAATATTCTCTACCTCGGCGGTGATATTATATTTTCCCGCAAAGTCTAAGCGTTTATAATCCCAGTATTCGTTGATTACGCCTACGTCAAAATTCTCTAAGCCAAGTGTCAAACCACGCTCTCCGGTGCTTTCTAGGACAATACGTTTATCCTCATTGAGCATTTCGAAGTTTTTCGTCTCAATATATTCCTTAGCAAACCGAATATAATTATCCCGTTCAATTTGCCATTTGTCTCCTAGAATCACTAAATCGGAAGTCAAAAAGCGAATTTGATAATAATCATCATTAAAAAAGAGCAAGCCATTCAAGTTCAAATCATCGAAGACATTGGTGAAGTTGGTAGAATTGAGTTCGAATTCTAAAGTATCTCGATCAAGGTTCCCCATGATGTAAATCGGATCAAAATTTTGCTTGCCATTGATGACGGTATTGGTAACTCCGAGATCAATTTTACTATGACTCGCTTTGGCATTTCCGAGTAGCACAATATTATTTAAGAGTACATTCTCGTATTTAATTTTCTCAATTTCTAAATCCAGAAATAAACTATCGGCTTGATTATCAAAATATCCCGAAGCTAAAATATTCCGCAAAGTATCTAAACGATTGTCGACTAATTTTGTGAAGTTCTTAGAATCGAAAAGTTGAAGATTAAAATCAAAGGTATTTGTTCCTAATAGCTTATTTTTCGATTTGATGTTGAAGCGGTTAGAGATTTCGGGATAATTCTTTTCTACAAATTGTACAATTACTTCGGATAAATTCTTAATGTCGTACTGACCATTGATGGCAGCATTAAACATCTCAGAGTTCAAATTAATCGACCGTCGATTAAAAGCGTCAAAAGTAGAGAAGAGGATTAAAGAATCTAGCAAATATTCCTCCGTGCCGTTATGAATCGCTTTGAGTGAATAAGCTTTTGCACTTCCGTTTAATTTATCAACGGCAATATCTTTGAAGTTGAAATCAATATCACCGGAGAAAACGAAATCGTTGGGTGTTAGATTAAGTGATTTTAAATCCAAGCGTTTGACTTGTGCCTTAAAATCAAAAACGGGAATACTATCCACTAAGGCAACCGTTCCATCAAAGTCAAACCAGATATTTTCGTCTTTAATTACAAAGTTACCATCGAATAGGTTTTTATTGATTTCGCCGTCAATTTTCAAGTTTTGGTAAGTGTATCCGCGAAAACTAAAGTCTTCAATCGTTGCGCCCAATTTAGCACTGGCCGTTTCTAGTGTCAAGCCAATTCCATCTTCAACTTGCGAGTTAAACGTTACTTTCCCAATTTCAGGATTACCGGACCAAGTGCCCAAATCAAAGTCTAGCAAGGATAATTTCCCTGAGTAACTCGCTGCGGCTCGACCTGGCTTTAAATCCAAACGCATATTCATGGAGGCTCTCCCCAGGTCCGTATTCAAATCACCATTTGCCACAAAATCAATAAAGAAACCATCAAACCGACCTTTAAAGTCTAAATTACCCAATCGATCAAAATTTTGTGGGGGTTCAAAGTTTGGTAGCAACAACTTTAGCGTTTGGATATTGGAAGTAAACCGATCTACGTTGAGGTTGAGCAATTCTTGGTTCCGTCTGGCTAAATCCCGAGAGCTAAAATCGCCAACGAAAGTCGTCCCTTTCCCCAATTGAACCACTAAATCTCTTCCTCTTAGTTTGTTCACAAAGCCCGTTACGACGCCGTCAATCCTAAAGACCTCTTCCTCATTTTTAGCAAAAAAGGTGTTTTCTCGAAGTTCTGGTGCGAAAGTCATAATATCCTTAACCGCAATATTGGCTTGGTTGAAACGACCTAGCATTCGGACGTTATCATTATAGCTCTTAAAATCGCGGTAAGTCTTATATTTTAAAACGAGTGTATCGCCCAATTGACTCTGTGGCGTAATCAGATTCATTCCATTCAGCACAACGGTTCGATCCGATACTTTCACCTCTTTTACGGTCAATTGATTGAGCACAAAACCACTAGCATCTTCGAGAGAAGACTTGACGATTTCTCCCGTATAGACCTCTTCTGTAAACTGAAAATTATCGACATCTAGGTTGATATCAAAAACGGCTAAATGATCATAATCCAAAATATTATCCGGCGTCAATTTGATCGGACTACGTTCGACGTTATTCAAATTGAATTTGGCTTCCGCTAAGCGAAAAGCATCAATTTTTAAAACAAATGGCTTGGCGGTACTGTCTGGAGGAGAAAGTGCAGCCTCCTCTTCGGGTTCGAGTAGTTTTGGGGGAAGGAACCGTTCTCGTTCTAGGATATCAACGGTTAATCCATCCAAATCTGCGGAAGCAATATCTACCAAATTATCCTTGATATTAATTTCATTAATCCTAACGATGCCTTCCGGCAAATCCATGATTAGTTTTTGTCCCAAAGGATAATCATCTTTGACGAATCGCACATTTTTCAGGTGCAACACATCAATATCGAAATCTAAGGGTTTCTTGGCTGTTGTATCTTTGGGGGTGCCGTTGTCAAAATAGTCTAGGATAAACTGAAGATTATTATGATAAGCGCCCGAATCTTTCCGGATATTGAATTGAGTATCCTCCAAATAGAGTTCATCTACATCAATTTTTCCACTCACCAAATCCAGCAAATTACTGGTTAGCGTAGTTTTAAGTACTTTAGCATAAAGTAAAGTATCCCCCGCTTCATCCTCAATTAGGACATTTCCAAGCACCAATTTATTAAAGAGTTCAAAATCAACGTGATCGACTTTTACGGTCGTGTTTAGGCCATCGGATAGGTATCCGGTAGAGAAATCGACTAATTTTCGTTGAACGGTGGGATGTTGGAGTGCAAAATAGACCAATAAGTAAAGCAGTATCAGAAAGAGCAAAAGCCACTTTAAGATACCCCAGAACTTTTTAAAGAACCGTCTCCGCTTACGCTTGCGGGCAATCTGTTCAATTAGATCATTTGTACTATTCATCTCATAAAATCAGCGAATTATCGTTTAGTTTACAGTTTGATTTAAGAAGACCTGTTTCAATTAAACAAAATAATTCGCCAGATTTATTCTTACTAAAGCAGTTTTAACGTATAATTAAGCTTTCTAGGTTGTGCCAATTGCAGTAGTTATTGAAACGACTACTATTAGCTCCCCAAAATTAATAGAAAACGAGCAATTATGCGTAGAACTTAAATAATAAGTTGGGAAAAAATTCAACTAATTGATCATATGACAATTTTGCCGTGGAAGGAAAGACGAAAAAAGGAAGATAAATATCAATGGAGAGTAGAATTGTAGCGGCACAGCCAAAATGCACCGCCTAAACCACTTTTCCTAAAAATTCAAGAATTCGATGATCCGCCCAAGTAAAACCTGGCTTTTGAAAATCGACAAAGGCGACGTGTCCACCGTATTTAGGCATTTCTAGGTTTAAGTATCGACTTGACTTTGCAATCTCAATGGGATAGCACTTTTTTCCTAAAAAACTATCATCAATCGCGTTAAGCAATAAGGTTGGGATTTGAACTTCGGGCAAAAGTGGTAAACAACTACAACGAGTCCAATAATCAACCGCACTATCAAATCCGTGAACAGGTGCCGTATATCGACCATCAAATTCAATAAAATTCTTAGAACGGTAGACGGCTTCCCAATCAATCTCCGCTGTAGGAAAAAGCGCTTGTTTCGCTTTGACTTTGAGTTTCAAAGATTTCAAGAAATTACTGACGTACAATTTATTATTCCACTTTGCAATTTCCATGCTCCCATTCACCAAATCAACTGGTACAGAAACCCCAACGGCAGCTTTTATCTCTGACGGAATTTGAGCCCCTTCTTCTCCTACGTACTTAAGCATCACGTTTCCTCCTAAACTAAAACCAACCAGTGCTATTTTAGTATATTTTTCTTGTTGTCGGACATGCTGAACGACTGCTTTTAAATCGTCACTTACGCCACTGTGATAAGTCCGTAGCAAGCGATTCGTTTCCCCCGAACAAGATCGGAAATTAAGTCCTACAGCATCCCATCCTTGCAAATTTGCCATTTGCAGCAGGGACTGTATATAAGGTCTTCCCGCGTCTCCTTCAAGACCATGGAGCGCAATCAACAATCGCTCCGATTTATCCGTTTTTGTCCAATCTAAATCCAAGAAATCACCATCGGGCAATTCTAGGCGTTCGCGGGACAGCGACGCTGGAGGAACACTTCTAAAAACACCTGCATAAATGGTGTGAACATGAGCATTTCTAAAATAAATTGGCGCTTGGTAGCTCGAGGATTCAATTATGGGCATTATAAAAAATATTGGATTAGTGTTTAGTTTTCACGCTATTCATTGGAAGAGGTTTATTCCGTTCGTTATTACCTTACGTAGTTTTTGCTTTATTCTTGCTTGTAAATAATACCATCTTTCATCACAAACTTAATGTCCAATAAAGTTTCTATTTTATCCACCGGATTATCTTGCACCGCAATGATATCCGCTAGTTTACCAACTTCAATGGAACCCAATTTATCGTCGATCCGTAAAAGCTCAGCGGCAGTCATCGTAGCCGACTGAATGGCTTTCATGGCGGGCATCCCCGCTTCAACCATGTAAATAAACTCTTTGGCATTTTCGCCGTGTGGGAAAACACCCGCATCGGTACCGAAGGCAATTTTCACTCCTGCTTGATAAGCCCTTCCAAAAGTCGCTTGGATTAAAGGCCCCATTTCTAAAGCTTTAGGGACGACCACTTCGGGAAAATAGCCTGGTTCTTTGGCTTTTTCTGCGACAAATTTGCCAGCAGAAATCGTTGGTACGTAATAGGTTCCTTTTTCTTTCATCAACTGCATGATCTCTGGTGTCATTTTAGTACCGTGTTCGATACTGGTAATTCCCGCTAAAACGGCTCTTTTCATCCCTTCCGCACCGTGTGCATGTGCTGCTGTGATCATGCCATAATCGTTGGCGGTAGCAACAATCGCTTCTAATTCTTCCATCGTGAATTGTGGTCCTTGTCCGTCTTTAGCCACACTCAGTACGCCGCCCGTTGCGGTGATTTTAATACAGTCAGCACCATTTTTATAGCGTTGGCGAACTGCTTTTTTAGCTTCTGCGGGACTGTTGATTACGCCCTCTCGTGGGCCAGGATCTCCCATCAAGTCTTGCTTGAGTCCGTTGGAAGGATCTGCGTGTCCTCCAGTGGTGGCAATACTTTTTTCGGCGGTATAGATTCGGGGACCTTCCACGTAACGGCGATTGATGGCATTCCGTAGAGAAACGTTGATGCCCGTTCCTCCTAAATCTCGGACGGTAGTAAAACCCGCCATTAGCGTTCTGCGAGTATACATCGTGGCTTTCAGTGCAAGGTCACTTTCGTTGAGTCGAAAACTTTCCATGTATCGAGTTTTGCTACTTTGCGACTCTAAATGTACATGCATATCCATCAATCCCGGCAATACAGTTTTATCTTTTAGATTGATCAGCTTATCTTCTTCTCCGGCTTTCTGATACCCTTTTTCTATGGCAATAATTTTATTTCCTTCAATAATGATCGTTCTTTCTTTAGCGACTTGCGAAGATTTTCCGTCGATCAATTGACCACAATGAACGTAAGTTTTTTGGGCGAAACTCCAATTGAGCGAAAGCAAACAAAGGAGACATAATATATTTTTCATAATCGTATTTTGGGTTCCAGTTTGTAGAATTGGAACTATAATTAAGTTACTGCAATAAATCTTTGCAAGTTTGGGTATCAAAGTATTGTTGTGCTCGATCCCAACGGCTTACCGTCAAAACTTCGAAATGACTATTTTCGGAATCTTCCATACAAACGCAGATTTCACGACCAATGCGTTTTAAAATACGCGGAGCATTGTAAGGCGCTACGTTCATTTCGGTAAAAGACCATTTATCAATGACGAGTCTTTTTCGGTCTTTACCGAAGATATCTTTTTTCAGATAGTTTGGAAAACAATCTTCTTCCTTTTTATAAAAAAAGATACTTCCCTCGGGATGTGTTCCTGCGTACATTTTGAAAGATAAAGGATCATCCCAATACCCAAAGTCGTTTAAAGCTGGTAGAAAACCAAACAACAAGATGAAAATAAATAGTATAGGTCGTTGCATCAGCTGCTTGCCAAAGGATTTCCAAATATTCATCTCTCCAAAAAATAATAGATAAACGAGTGCCATCATGGCTAGGTTCCAAGGCCAAACAACGACGTTCCATTGGTGCCCAAAAGGACCGAGTAAAGCTAAAATTAATCCGTGAAAGCCTAAGAGTAGGATAACAGCCCATTTTCTCGTCATACGCCATAATAAGGACAAGGCTAATAATAACTCGATTGTCGCCGCAATAAATCCTAGTTGTGGTTGCGTAGACAAGAATTTTTCTAAGCCTAATGGTTCAAAAAGCCAAGGGAAAATATCTTCTACGAAGTAAATATTAAACTTGTGGAATCCGCTCCAAAAGTAAGTAGCGATCAGTGCGAAACATAGCATGGATTGTGCCATACGCTTTTCTTTTTTTGTAAAAAAAAGAAGTAGCAATAGCAAATTCATTTGGTAGAACCAAGGTTGCAAGCGATTAATATCTTGCAAAATTAAAATTCCAGATACCGAAAAAAAGCAAATCCAAGGTAAAGCGTGTTCTGCTTTAAAAATCAGTCCTAACAAGCTGAGGAGCAAAATCGCGAAAAATGGATATTCTAAAAAGCCTAATCCTGCCAAATCCAAGTGGGTAAAAGCAGCGATCATGGGAAAATCACGTAGCGTACTCAACCAAAGTTTATACGACAGTATGATTTGCAGTAATAAATTGGCAGCAATAAGGCTGGTTACCCAAGCAAGTTTTTCCCTTTTCGGTAATAATCTGTACATACCAGCCAAATTAGTTATTTCGTAGTGGAAGACAAAACTAGTGCGTGGTAATCTAAACAAAATCAAACACACTCTAAATTGGTGCTACTTGACTAGTTGATGCTAAATTGAGTCCGTAAAAAATAAAATAGCCCGATTAGCAATAGCAAAATCAGCAATGCGATTCCTGTTTGGTATGGCAATTGGTTGGGTTGTACCAATGTGCTATGTGTATTCCCCGTAGCAATAAAACTTGCCCAGTAATAAGGATGACCAACGGGATCGAGTGGATTTTCGAGGTAAGCAATTTTTGCTTGATGTAAAGCCGTTCCGACGGATTGCTGGCGCGCCAACGCTTGGTGAAAATCGACCATTAACTGCTGACTACTTTTATCATTGGTCGACCAGAGACTCATGACAACGGTGGCTGTTCCCGCATTCCTAAATCCTCGTGCTAAACTCATCACGCCTTCTCCCCTTTCGAACTTGCCCATTCCCGTTTCACAGGCACTCAGTACGACTAGCGCGGCATTCAAATCCAAAGCAAACAGTTCATAATTAAATAAAGTATAGGCGGCGGGGTCTGGTGATTTTTCTGGAGTAAAATACAAGCAAGAACGATCGCTATCTTTTTCGTCAACTTTAGCATGAACCGCCAAATGAATAATATCAAATTGATTCGCTTCCTTTTTAAAATTAGCCTTCGTCGCTTTTTCTTTTTCAAAAACTAAATGTTGAGGATACCATTTCACAATTTGCTGTACTTCCTCTTGGGCGCCGTAAAGTGGTAGTAAGTCGGCATGTTGCTGGTAATTCGGCGCAAAAGCAAGTAAGCGATTGCCTCGCGATTTTGGGGGAAGCATTTTTTGATTGGATTGTAATAAAATAGCAGAATAAGCGTAACTCACTTCGTAGGTTCGAATCAGGTAAGGAAGACTCAAAAAACTTTTATCTGGGGAATCAAGCTTTTGGGTCAACAAACATTCGAAGGGCAGGAATGCGAGTGAACCATCTGGAATAAAAATTAATTTATTTTTATTTTTAAAGTGAGCTAAAGATTTAGCCAATAAAGTTTCGTGGAGTTTGCTGGCTGCAAGGGTAAACTGCTGATAATTTTGAGCAAGATGCTGCTGAATTTGAGCTTCGTCGCTCAGCGCCAGTTGGAGTTTTTGAATCGTTTGATCTAAGTCTTTAGTTCTTATTACCGTTTCAACTTTGATTTGTTGTTGATCAATGGCGAATACATACACGGCTTTCTCTCCAAAAAAATATTCCAATAATACCGTTTGATCGTCTAACAAATTTTCTTGTAAATTTTCAACATTCACCTCTTCTTTACGAAATTTAAAATGATGGTATTTGGGATATTTTTTTTCCAATTGTGCGACAAATTCGTGGTAGCGATCGTTTAGTCTCAACAGAGAATCTTTCAGTTTTGTCGCCTCGGCTTGTTGTGTAGTTTCAAATTGATAAATTGATTCTTGCAGAGCGACGATTTTTGTTTTGAAGGCTTTTTCCGTTTTAAGTAATTCCTTTGGCAGATTTGCAAAAGCTCGTGCGGCAATTTCTTTGCGATTTTCAAGCAATAAAATACCTTTACTTTTCTCTACAAAATTAAAGGCCAAAGCCTGCAATCTCGGTGTGGGGCTTTGATCATACAACAACAAAGCCGTCGCGATTGCTTCTTCGAAAAAAGGTTTAATCTTTCCCGCCCAGAACAATTTGGAATCGTCGCTCACGTAGGACTTTCGCATTTCATCTAGTAGCTCACTCGACAATTCAAAAGTTGCTAGTGCTTCTCTTAGCGCTTCCTGATTGGCAGAAAGGCCAAACATTGCCTTTTGGCTAATCGCCTTATCCATCAAAATTGTTAATAGCTTGGGTTTATCTTTACAAATCAGCAACTCCTCCGTACGAGGATTGCTAAAGCCAAGCGTATCCGTAAAAGATGGGATCAGATTAGCTAGTCCCAATTGATAATTATGAATCGCTTGTGCAAAATTTTTCTTTTCATAAAAAACATTTCCAATATTATCGTAAGAGACGGCAAGATTGGGATGCTGCTGGAATTTATAAATTTTCTTTCGTAGTCCTAAAGATTGCTCCAAGGCAGTTAATGCCAAATCGTATTTTTGTTGCGCCTTGTAAGCCAAGCCCAAACTATTTAAACCATTGGCTACGTAGATACTTTCTGCTCCAAACAAGCGGGAATGAATCGCTAAAGCTTCTCGCAAAACGGTCAGTGCTTGATCGTGTTTTTTGAGTTGCGTATAAATATGACCTAGCGAATGTAAAGTATTGGCTTTCCTGCGTTCGTCTGTCAAATGCTGATACACTTCCAGTGCTTTTTGGTAAGCGGTAGCAGCGGCAACATTCTCCTTCATGGAAGCATAAAGATTTCCAATCCCATAATGGGTAATTCCTACTCGTTTGTGTTTTGCTCCGTAAACTTTCTGGTACAAATCCAGCGTAATGGAAAGACAGTTTAAGGCTTGTTGATAATCTCCTACCAAACCATAATTTTCTCCAAGCTGACCATAACTTTCCGCCAGCGGAATCGTGTCTTGCAAATTTTCCCTGATCCTGATCGCCGTTTTAAAATTAAAAATAGCATTTCGATATGCTCCTTGAGCACTATGCGCCACGCCAGTATTGTAGTAAGAACCTGCCAAATCAGGACGATCTGCGGCAGAAAGTTTTGCTCTAATTTCAATGGCCTTTTGGTAATTAAGAATGGCTTGATCATAGTCTTTTAAAAAATACCAAAACACCCCAAACTTATGATAAAGTAATCCTAGAGAAGCGTTTGCTTTTTTAGTTGAACGCGAAACTAAAGCAATTGCATTTTCAAAGGTCGCTTGTCCCAAAGAATCTTTGGAAATGCGATAGTAATTCATTCCTAAGTCGATGCTTACTAGGCTATAAAGTTCCCAGGCTGCAAGTGTTTGACAAATTTCTTGGGCAGCTTGTAGTTTTTGATTGGCAAGATCATACTGCCGTAAGCCAGCCTCCGCTTTAGCTGCTTGTTGCAAATTTTGAGCGGTGGCTAAAGTATTATTTTGCTGTGCCCAAAAAGTAGCTCCGTGCAGAAAAGTGAAAATACTGAGGGTGAGTAGAATTTTCATAGTATCGTTTGAAGGTTCGACGGAAGAATAATGGAAGATAGGAAAGTTTCTTTGCTTAAAGATAGAAGTTATTGAATAATTCTAAAAGCAATTCAGCAAGACTCTGCCTTCCTGCGAGTCAGCATAGATTTTTGGGTAGAAAAGTTCGGTATTGAGTAAAACTACCCAACACCGAACGAAGTACACGTTGTACTTTGTAGATGATTTAAGTTAAGACTTTGATGAACTTCTTAGTTACTCGTTTTCCATTTTGTAAGACAACAATCAAAAAATACATCCCTGCTGGATAGGATTGTAAGTCTAACACAAACTCATTCGCAGGAAATAGTTTTTCCTGTAAAATAATTCCATTCGCATTTTGTAGCATTACTTTTTTCACGGGGAGTGTTGGTTTTATCTGAACCTTTATATTTGAAACCGCAGGATTTGGAAAAAGCGTAAGTTCATCGAACAAAGCTCCGTTTCCTACTCGAGTAGTTGGAGCTTGCCCGGGGAAGCTAAACCTAGTCGTCCAGTTCGTTTTAAAATTTGTACAATGCGTTCTGATTCGACCAAAGTATTTTTGTCCTACTTCTAAAGAAAGATCAACAAAGGGTTGCGTGGTCAAGATCGTAATCAAACTATCTCCGGCTTTCAAGTACTGAAATTCGTAGATTACATTTGTCCCTTGTGGTTCCCAACTAATTTTATATTCCCCCGTAGTTGCATAATAGAATGGAAGGTAAATTTCGTTGACCATTGGAATATCACAAACCTCTGCTCCGGTGATAAAAAACTGAATATCAGACCAAATTGAAATACCCGATTCACAAATGGATCGCAATATATATTCGTAGCTGGCATTGGGTACTAAATTATTTAAAGTAACGGTAGCCGTTGTAAGTATTTTTTGTTGGATTTCCGCATCGCCAACTTTTCGATAGAGCAGTTCATACGTTCGCGCACAATTGGTGTTTTCCCAAGTAAGTTGTACCACGTTGCCACTAATTATTTTTTCTCTAAATCGATCTGGTGTCCGACAACAATTATCCATTGCGCCTTCTTCGTTTAGCACACCGCTGGTTCGGAGTTGAGTGGCCAATTCATCGTATTTTTCTGTGGCGTTGTAGAGGCAAGAAATGATATCACGAAAGCAATAATTAGGTTGAGCCTGAATTGCCTTAGCCAGTTTGCCGCTGACTTTTGCCGCCGACATGGACGTTCCGGTTTTCTTGTCGGTACCACCGCCCGGGACGGTACTGGAAACTTGCGTTCCAACAATTGCTAAATCAATCGTTTGGGAACCGTAGTTCGAATAGTTAGATAATTCCGTATCTCCCTCGGCATCAATTGATCCTACTGCAACGATATTATCCAAATTATGACCAGAAGGAAAATGTAAAATACTATCGACAAAAGTAGCGTTATTTCCAGCCGAGGCGACTACAACAATATCCGTTTCTTGTACCGCTTGAATGGCCGCTTTGAGGATTTTATTTTCTTTCCCATAATATCCCGTGCTCATATTTATGACGTCTGCTTTTTTCGACTGTGCGTAGTAAATTCCTGCTGCCATTCTGAAGATATCTCCTAGTCCTTTTTCGTCGTGCGTTTTGAGTGTCATCAGTGCAACGGGCGTATCGGCGTAAGCTTGCACCAAACCCGCTACGTGCGTGCCATGACTATGATCATCGTAAGGAGCTCGTTCGCTATCCACGAAATTGACTCCAATAAGATCGTCTACCGCACAATTAAAATCATTATCATTGAGGTCTAAACTTTCGGTTGGGTTTTTCCATAAAGCATTTATCAAACTGGGATGATTATAGTCAATTCCAGTATCAATAATCGCAACAACGGTTGCCGCATTCGTTGTTGTAGGAGGTGTTTTAATTGGTGGATAAAAGTCTTGTTTTAAAACGCGTTCTTCAATGGTTTCTCTTTCTGCAACATGATTGAGATCGACCTCTTGGATGGGTGGATCTTCCCGAATTTGATCTACGATTTCTTCAATGATAATTAAAAATCCGCCGCCCGGAATAAAAATAGTATCCGGTAAAAACCAAAGTTCAATTTTTCCACAAAGTTCCTCGGCATGATCCACGAGGTTATATTTATCTCGAATGAGATTGCGTTGTGCTTCGCTGTAAGTAGGATCAAATTGTACGACAAGTTGATTCGTTTTATACTTTCCGCCCAAGCTATCATAATCGCAAATTGACAGCCGTACTGGTCTTCGTTGCAAAACAAAATCAGGAATAGTAGGGTCTACAACTTCGCAATGATAAACACCTCGATCGGCTGAGCTTAGATTTTCTAGCACTAAATCTCCTTGCGAAAGCTGTTGTCCGTTCAGCACATTTCCATCTTTATACCATTGGTAATCATAGTTACCCGTTAGGCCTGATGGTAAGGTTACATTGCCACCAATACAAATTACTTCTTCTACATAATTGCCATATTTTTTTTGCGGATAAAATAAAAACCCTGCTAGATTCTTATTTTCATAAAAGCTATCAAAAACTAGGTAATTATTTCGACAATCTACGTTTGTTAAATCATTTAGTGATGTAAGGTCTGGTAATTTTGTTAGGCCATTATCGGCACAATTCAAAACGATCAGTTTAGCTAAATTTTTAATGACTTCTGGAATTTCTCCCTTAAGGTTATTTTTATTTAGATGAAGCTCAATAACGTGATTGCCATCCATGACCACGCCATGCCATTCTGATAGAGGAACCCCTTCTTTTAGCCAATTGGTATGATTGATCCAGTTTTCGCCGTTGGTACTTTCATAAAATTCGGTAAGTATTGCTCGTTCATTGTCTGAGCTTTGCGCTGAGCCGATTGCCGTCGAGCAGCAGAGTAAAATGATTGTTGTTAATTTCAGGTAATTCAATAAAATTTTCATGTCCGATAGATTTGATTTTAGAAGAGGTTTGAATTTTTGTGATTGAATCCAATAAATGGAATTTCAAACCTCCCCTGGAAGTTATTTCATGATTAATATTATTTTGGTCAAGATTGTGCAAACTTTATGCTGCGAAGCGATTTTAAATAAAGCAGTTGCCAATCTTGGGGATCTTAAAAAAGGGATTTCAAAAGGCAAGTGACTTATCCCAAAGGAAAATCACTTGCGTATATTGAATTACCAAAGACTTCAATCAAAGCCTTTGAGAATTCAAGCCATAACTGCAAAGCAAAAGCAACTTTTAGCCTTTTAACCAAGTGGTTTTATTTTTTAATTTCGAAATAGAAGTTTAGCGTTGTAAAAGTACTTACACTACCCTATCTTTAGCCTTGATGATTTGAATTTTAGAAATGTTATTTTATTGGTTTTCAAGCAATTTCTATCTTAATACTAGTTAGTGAATAATTGTTACCCTTGAAATTAAAGTTATTTTAATAAAGCAAGGCGTACTTTATTTGTATACCTAAGGAAGGATTGACTACTAGAAAACAATAACTACTATTACCTTCGCTTTGCTTGGATTTTCTGTACAACTTGTATAAATTGTGCGTTATGGATTCAAATTTTTCACATCAAGACAGCTACCTGATAGAAGGAATTCACCTTGGTGATCGGAAGATTATCAATAATATTTACGAACAATATTTCCCTCGGATAAAAAATCTAATTGAAAACAACAAAGGAAATGAAGCAGATGCTTATGATATTTTCCAAGATGCGTTAATGGTCATTTACCAAAAATCCAAACAAGCTGATTTTCAGTTAAAAAGCACTTTCTATACCTTTCTTTATGCCATTTGTAGAAACTTGTGGTTAAAGCGACTGAAAAAAAAGAAAGTTTTGGGGGTTACAATTCAAGAAGAAAATGTATCAAGCAATGATGATGATATTATTGAACAAATCAATCAACGCGAAAAATTGCGATTATATCAGGAAAAATTTCAAGCTTTAGGAAAAGATTGTCAACGCTTGTTACAATTCTTTTTTGAAGGCATTTCAATGAGAGAAATTGCTAAAACCATGGGCATTAGTGAAAAATATGCTCGGAAGAGAAAGTTTATCTGTAAAGAAAGATTGATCTCCTTAATCCAAGCAGATAATCTCTATCAGGAAATAAAAGATAATGGAGCAAAAAAGAACTAAATTCAATCAAATTGAGGCTTATCTTGCAGGTAGGATGACGACTGCCGAACGAGATGATTTTGAAACAGCCTTGCAAAACGATGCCGAACTAGCTGCAGCCCTTACCCTTCACCGTGAGTTACAAGCACATTTGAGCGACCAAGCTTACGCTAAGGTGGAACAGACCATTCAATCCACCGCGCAGCAGTATCGACAATCTTCGAAAAAAAGAGTAGCGACCCGCCTTCCTTTTTGGGATACACGCCGCGTCGCTGCGGTGATTATTTTTTTACTTGGCCTTGCTTTTATCTTCAAGTTATATCTAACTAAGCCCCTTGATGGTTCCAGTTTGTTTGCTCAAAATTACGAAGTCCCTACTTTGTTAGTGGTAAGTCGAACGGCGGAAGCCTCCTTGAACTTATCAAACGCCTATGCTGCTTACGAGCGGAAAGACTTTCAGACGGCGAATCAACTATTTGCTGCTCAAGCAGCACTGGCAGAGTTACCCATCGAAGATCAATTTTATTGGGGCATAACTAAACTCTCTATTGTACCGCCGCGCACTACGGAAGCCGTAAGCCTTTTTCAAAAAATCATTCAACACGGAGACAATACCTACCTCATTCCTGCCAAATGGTACGAAGCATTAACCCATTTAAAACGAGAAGAATTTTCTCCTGCGAAGGTACTTTTACAGGAATTAGTAAAGACAAATCATCCCAAATATAGCCCTGCCTCCGCAAAAATATTGAAAAAATTATAGGCATGGAAAAACTACTCATCCTCGGTGGCACTAGTTTTATTGGCAGAAATCTAGTAGAAACCCTACTCGAACGAAGGATATCTGATTTTGACATTTACCTTTTTAACCGTGGAGAAACCAATCCAGATTTGTTTCCGCAAGTTCATTGGCTAAAAGGAGATCGGAATACCGACGACGTAGCACAATTAGGAAAGATTGAATGGGATTATGTAATTGATTTATCTTGCTATTTCCCCGACTCCTTGCAAGCCATCTTAACTTACTTGCCAAGTAGTTTGAAGCGCTATATTTTTGTATCTACCGTCTCCGTTTATCAATTAGAAGAAGGAAAACTCCACGAGGAAGCAGCCCTCTCCCTCAAAACTTGTACCGCTGCTCAACGAATTGACCAAAGTGATCAATCTTACGGCAATCGCAAAGCTGCGTGTGAAAATATCTTAGCCGCTAGTAATTTAGACTATCTCATTTTACGACCGGCCTTGGTATACGGCGCGTATGATCCCACGGATCGACTATACTACTGGTTGTACCAAGTCAAAACACAAGCTGAAGTAATGATACCCGAGCGAGGAGAAAATCCCATTTCGGTGAGTTACGTGCAGGATGTCGTGACTAGTTTACTTGCCGCTTTACGGTTACCGCAGCATCAAAAAATTTATCACATCATTTCTACTCCTAGTTTTACGATTAGTCAGTTAGTTGGCTTGGCCAGTCAAGTTTTAAACCGCACTCCTCGCTTAATCAACGTTGCTGCCGATATACTCAAAGCCCATGAGATCCAACAATGGGTCGATATTCCATTGTGGGTAGAAGGTGATTATTGGACTTTTGCTAATGATAAAATACAGCGAGATTTTCAAATTACTTTCACGGATTTTGAAGCAAGTATTCGAGCGACCATTGCCTACTATGAAGCCTTACAATGGCCTATTCCGAGCTACGGAATTTCAACAGAAAAAAGTCAAGCAGTACGCACCGCGTTGCGAGAAGCATAAAACAAATTATCTCTAAGTACCGCATCCTAAAATTCGCATTATAAGATTTTCTTTTGAAAGGCTTTTGAAAGACTTTTGAAAAAAAATCCTTGATCGTAAAATTAATAGGAACATATCACTCCTATAGTCTTTTTGGTGTTAAAAAAATTAAATTTGCAGCATATTCTCTGTTGAAAAAGCTTCTTGAAAAGTAAATTAATCATTTTAAGAAAAAAAATAAGACATAAGTAACTAAAAGTCAATCTCATACAAAATCAAAACAGTTCTCTAATTCCCCACCCAAGCTGTATAGTACAATATTACTATAGTTTTACACACAACCTATCAAGCTGAATAGCAAAAATGTTAAAACCCAAAATTGCAATTATTAATTTAGAAGAAAGGCTGATTTTTGTCTTTTAAAAACCATAACTTTATGCTTGATTAACTACTTACCGCTCCTTTAAACAACACAAATACGTTTTTCCTGAAATATAAAAAATACGTAACTACTTAACGTTATTACTAAAAAAAACCTAATAATGAGACGAAAAATCATGCTAAAATTAATTGTTTTAGCGTTCCTTTTTAACTTTTCGGGTAATCTTTACGGGCAACTCATCAAAGGCATATCTATTGCCGCAACGACGGAAGCCGTTACAACCCCTTTCAAACGAATCTTGCCCATTCATCCGGGTGCAGAGTTGGGTTTGAATTGGATTACCAATAATCTAGATTGGACGGGACAGCAACTCAATACTTACTTTGGTTTCTATCACCATAAGAGCTTATCCAATGCATTTTATATCAAAGGAGAATACCTTTTTCAATTTAGAATCCGGAATACCATTGCCGTTGAGCTTTTTCTCAACGGTGGGTACAACCGTAGTTTCTACCCCGTTGAAGTTTATAAGATGAACGAAACGACTAAGGAATTTGAGAAAGTCAAACAGCAAGGGCATAATAGCTACTTTGTAGGTATTGGCACCGGACTTTCTTACGTTAGTCGAGGTTCAATCGATCCTTTTATTCGTTACGAAGTTTTTGTAGAAACCCCTTTTATTGAAGAGCTTAACTATTTACCACACGGCTTACTGAAACTTGGTATTCATTATAAATTTAGCAACAATGACAATTAATAAAATAGCTTTATTCCTTTGCCTTGGCATTTCTTTACTTTTTGCTGCTTGCGATAAAGCAGAAGTAAAACCAGCTTCTACTTACGACTGTGATCTAAGCGAAATTTCAAGTTTAATCGATACTTTTCCTCATCCTAAGGCTACTATTTTTCAAGAGATTTTGAATGATTACCAAGCGAGAGGAATCGTAGGTGTTACCGCGCTCGTCAAAGATAATGAAGGCGGATGGGCTGGTGCTGCGGGCATGGCAGATATTCCTTCAGGCGTTGAGATGAAAGCCTGTAATCGGTTTTTAATTGGTAGTATTTCTAAAGTTTTTACCGCTGCCGCTATTTATACTTACATTGATGATGGTGTAATGGCTTTTGATGATCCCGTTTCTAAATGGCTCCCTAATTCCATTACCGATAGAATTGCGAATGCGAACGAAAGCCAAATTAAACACCTCTTAAGCCACCGTAGTGGTATTCTTGATTATGCGGATGAAATTGCTAGTGTACTCAATACGATTAATCAAGATAATTTTGACATCAAACAAGAAGACTATTTAGAATTCATTTACGATAAAGACGCTAATTTTGCGGTAGATGCTAAATATGAATATTCTAATTCAGGCTACGTTTTACTCGGAATGATTTTGGAGCAAGTTTCTGGTAAAAGCTTAGAAACCGTTTATCAAGAAAAAGTATTTACCCCACTCGGATTGAAAAATGCTTACTACGGTCAAGAGAATCCCGTGACGCCCGATTTAGTTAAAAGTTACGTCGATCTAAAAAATACAGGAGAGTTTATTGAGAGTGATTTTTTGGATAAAGACAATTTGAATACAGCCGATGGTGCAATCATTTCCAACACTTATGATATTGCGATGTTGATTGAGGGAATTTACAGTGGTCGCTTGATTAGCAGTAACAGTTTGGCTGAAATGCAAAATTGGTTCGACATTCCAGAAGTGGATAATATCACGGGAAGTTTGTCGCATTTCCAAAATGGTTACGGTCTGGAGCGTTATTCTACTTCCTTTGGCAATGCGGTTGGGCATACGGGATCAATTGGAGGCTTTTGGTCTTTCTTGCACTATTTCCCAGAAGAAAATCGTACGTACGTATTACTTTTTAATAATCGTGCGGCATCTTTAGATGGCGCTACGAAATACTTGGATTTGCATAATGCTTTGTTAGAAGCAATGTTCAAGGATTAAAGCAACTTCATTTTTCTTTTGCTTAAATGCTACAAGCGCTTTCGTGCTGCTCAGTTGATTACTCAATCGCTGAATCAGAACCTCAGGCGCTTGTAGCATTTTTTATTTTGAAACAACTTCGTATCTTTAATTCAAACTAACGAGCCGTTTTCCACCTACCATAAAGAAAAATAGCCTCACACCTAAAACCAATTCGTTTGAAACAGTTAGAGACCATGGAGCATTTAATCGCTGAATTTGCCAGTTTAGCTTGGGGATTGCCTTTATTAATTTTACTCGTAGGTGGTGGACTTTACCTTTTCGTTTATGCCCGCTTTCTCCCTTTTTTTTATTTAAAACATGCCATTCAATTACTCACTGGAAAGTACGATGATCCAAATGATCCGGGAGAAATTAGTCATTTTCAAGCTTTAACTACTGCCTTATCAGCGACCATTGGAATGGGGAACATTGCAGGGGTTGCCGTCGCTATTACCATCGGTGGTCCGGGAGCAATTTTTTGGTTGTGGATTAGTGGATTGATTGGAATGAGCACCAAGTTTTTTACCTGTACCCTAGCGATTATGTATCGTGGAAAAGATAGTGCGGGCGTTTTACAAGGTGGTCCGATGTATTTCATCACCGAAGGACTAGGAAAAAAATGGCGAGGTATGGCTGTTTTTTTTAGCTTAGCGGGGCTGATTGGTGCGTTACCAATGTTTAATGTTAACCAACTAACGCAAGCCATTCGAGATATTTTATTAGTACCAAATAATATTGCCAGTGACACAACAAGCAATCTAGCTATTGGTATCATCCTCGCCGTGCTCACCAGTATCGTCATTTATGGCGGGTTGAAAAGGATTAGTGAAACGGCAGCGAAGCTCGTACCCTTCATGGTCGTCATTTATTTTGTCTCCGTCTTAATCATTCTATTCCTAAATTTCGACCAGCTAGGCTATTATTTTTCTTTAATTTTTACAGAAGCTTTTACCGCAAGCCGTTATAGTGGCGATCCATTTTTAGGTGGCGCAGTAGGTGGTTTGATTTTGCTCGGCATTCGTCGAGGTGCTTTTTCTAACGAAGCAGGTATCGGTACGGCTCCGATGGCACACGGCGCGGCAAAGACGAATGCCCCCATCAAAGAAGGCCTCGTTGCCATGCTTGGTCCGGCGATTGACACACTCATCGTTTGTACCTTAACTGCACTAGCGATTTTAGTCACCGGTGTATGGGAAAGTACCGACGCCAACGGCGTAAGCCTTACCGCAAATGCCTTTGAAAACGCTATTCCTTATGTTGGGAAATATCTGTTATTATTGTGTATCGCCGTTTTTAGCATCTCTTCCCTATTCTCTTATGCCTATTATGGCAAAAAATGTATGTCTTTTTTAATCGGCGCGGATAAGCAGCATTACTACAACTATTTTTACATTGGTAGCATTCTCCTTGGTGCAACGACGACGCTAGATATGATGATTAATCTCATTGATGGATTCTTTGCCCTGATGGCATTTCCAACGATGATTGCCACTTTACTTCTAGCGCCCAAAGTAATGACAGCGGCCAAGCAGTATTTTGCTCAATTAGATCGATCGGAACAAACACACGACGATTTAGTTGATCAAGCCTAGTAATTGACCAGCAGCCACGCTGTTTAAATTAACAAAACTCAACTAAATACTCTGTACAATAATGATCTGTCGGTTTGGAAAATTGCGTGCTGGGTGCGGGCAAAGCCACTTCGATCAGCAGATAGTCTTTTACCTGTGGTAACATTTTAGCGAAAAGTTGTACTAGGAAAGGATTATTAAAATCAATATACTGTGGCTTGGGCCCATTTTTAGCCGTTTCCGAATCAAGAATTTTTACAAATACCTCCGTAGGAAAATTATACTGTTGCCGCCACGACTGCAAAGCCAAGAAGTAGTCAGCGCGTTGCTTAGTAGCCTGCATCCGTGGTAAAATGTTTTTAGGAACGTGCCACACTTGCCGTTGTAATACCAACCGTTTACCCAAAGAAATTTTAGGATAGCTGATTATTCCATTCGCGGCGGTCTTCCTCAACCGCGCATTCATAATCGCCAATAAAGCTGAATGACTATACCGTGAAGGGCCAAAACCATTTAAAAGTTGGTACATTGCCGAGCGATTCTCCGTCGCTTCAAAGCCAAAATCTAAGACACAAAGTTCTTTTCCGGTAAGGGTATGCATAAGCTTTGGAAAACCTCCTGCGGTGGCGCGCACCACCACGTCGGCAACGGAAATCTGTTGGGAAATGGGTAAGTTTTGATGGCTTCCCTGTGCGCTGATCTCCCATTCCACTAAAGGAGGATGCACGTTAGCATTGTAATAGGAAGCATCTCTATTTTCTACCAATAGCTTTTCCGAAGCGTGCTTGGCTTGGTTCCAAGTACGTGCAGCTGCCACAACATCGGGGGGAAACAAATGAAAAAAACGACCAAAGTACTTATGGAAACCCAAGAAACTTGCGTTGAGAACGAGACTCAATTCGCCGTCCGTTTCAAAAGTTTGTATTAGGGCGCCCATTGGTAGTACTTGCGCCGATTCCGCAGGTTCGGCTACGTATGCCAAGTCAATCTGAATACTGCCGTCCTCCTCGTAATGCAAAAACTTTTCAAAACTAGCTTTCCAAGTCGATTCCGCAATGGGAAAAATCGTATTCCCAACTAAATCCTTTAAGCTGTAGGCTTGATAGAACCCACGATAGAATGCGAGTAAACTAATTTCTCCTGTTGGCAAATCCAAGGTTTTAAAAAAATCATGAATAGCCATTTTCATTTTCCCCGCAAAGTATTTCGTGCTCTTGCGTAGCAAGTCTTTGAGTGGGAACAGTAATTTTTCTACCGCTTCCTGCGACACGGTACTGACAGTTTCAACGCTAATATCTTCGTAGAAAATTTGTTCTTTGCGAAGAAAAAAAGCAGTCACTTCGAATTGCTGAAAGCTATCTCCTTCCTGTGCTTCAGTTGTAGGCAATTGTGCCTTAAGTTTTGTACTAAATGCTTTTAAATTTTCGTATGCATCGTTTTGTACTTGTTTTCTAGCGGTTAGCTCAAGACTAGGAAAAAGGGTATTCTTTTTTTCAATATCTGAAAGAATTTGATGCAGTTCAGCGGCAATTGGTAAGAATTTCAGCATTGCCAATTTAGCAATAAAATGAGATAGATAATTCGGATCAGTGCCTGATATTCCCCAGTCCCATTCTAAAAAACCGTAGCTAATTAATTGCAAAAGAAACTGTTGCACCGTAGCTTGATCCGCTTCGAGTACTTCGATTAATTCCGAAGTTAAGCCTTGAAAAGTTCCTAAGTTCGTTTTTTGAGCCAAGTGTTCATAGAAAAAGTCAAGCAAATCGGTTCGTTCCATTTCTTGAATCGACTCGATATTTCGCGTATTCAAAATAAAGACAAAATGCGCCTGCGTAAGTTCAAGAGAGGGATTTAGACGCAGATTTAGGAAAGGAAAAAAGCTAGGTTCTTTTTGTAAAAGTTCTTGAAAATGTGCTAAGACGAGGTTATTCAAACTAACTTTTATTTTCCCTTGATTGCCATCAGAAAAGTTTGCTACACTCAAACGAGTAAAACTACTAAAAGGAGAAGTTTTGGTAAGCATTCTGCTGTAATATTGCCACAAACTCAACTCCGTTTGCAATTCTTTTTTTCGATGCTGTGCAAGCGGTTTATTCAAATAAGATTGTAAGCGATTAAAGGTAGAATGACTGGCAAAAAGTAAGCCTTGTTGAAAAGTGGGCTGCGTTACAACTGTTTTAAATTGTGTGCGCAGCTGCGCCAATTGTGTGTGATAAGCTTTTACGAAATGGTTTTGATGAGTATCCATTTGATGCCGAAGACCTTCAAGCTTTTGATATTGTTTGCTCCAAGTGGCGAGCGCAACTTTTTCGTTTTCGTTGAGCGGAAGCTTTGCAATTTTAGCAAATTTCACCCTTCGCTCGTTGTAAATATCTTTAGCTAAATTGCGGAGGTACGCTCTTAATTGGTAATGAGAACTGTCCGAAGCAAATTGCTGTAAATCTTCGAGTAGTGCTTTTTTGGCAGCTTGATAATTGTTCTGACCATCGGCTAATTGTGCGAATACCTCTTGGCAAGAAAGCCGAAAAGCAGCAAGCTGATTGATGGGTAAACCAGCAACTCGACTTAAGAGATGGGGGAACAATTGCATGCAAACAAAATACTAATAATTTGTAGCATAAAAGAATCCAGGAACAGCTTCTTAAAAATTTAGATACAAAAAAATCCTACCTAGCGATTGGACGACCCTGCTAACTTCACCGCACATAACTATCCACAAAAGCGAGAAACTTTTCGAAGACAAATTCGATCACTCGTTTTTCTTCTCGGACTATTTCGGCAAGTCCATTCATCTCTGCGTTGTAGGGTACCTTTTTACCAAAACTCGTGTTCAAACCATTCACCAATCCGACTTCGATAAAATATTTATTATCTCTGGGCACCAACGACTTATTCGCGACTTTCCCGATGACGGCACCAAATTCTTCGTAGGGATAACCATCAAATTTGATCCGTACTGTTTGACCTTCTACTACCCTTCCCGCAGCTTTCACATCCAATAGAATTTTCCCTAGCAAACTATCTAATCCTACGGGTACGATCGCCATGACTTCATCTCCTCGTTGCAGATATTGTTGCTCGTTTCTAATGGTATGAAAAGAAGCAATTCCGTCAATTTTTGCGGTCAGCAAATATTTTTGCTTCCATTGGTAAATACTATTTTTAAGCGAGTTAATTTCATTTTTTAATAAAATAAACTTCCCCTGATTGGTGGTAATATTTCCACGTTGAATATTTAAAATATCTGCTTTGAGACCTTCAATTTCAGGGTAGACATCTACAATTTCTGCCTCTACTTGATATATTTCATTTTCAATCGTCAGCTTACTATCGCGGGCTTGTTTCAACTTTCTGCTATTCTCAACGGATGGATTTTTAGGGTAATCTTCCCGCAGTTGTTCGAAGTTGGCTTCCGCGTTTCGAAGGTCATTTTTAAGTTGTAGAATGGCACTTTTTTTATTTCGAATAGTTCTTTCTTTCCGCTTGATCTGTTGCCGAAAATTATTGATACTAATGCTATTCGGATTAACCTTTTTATCTAATTTCAAAGATTCAAACAAACGAATAAATTCAGAAAATTCATCCTGAATTTCTCCCAAGGCTAAGTTTCGACGGAGTTCTAAAACATTCAATTCTGCCTCCGTTGCCGTTTGTGCCAAATTGACGACGGAGTCCAAATACATTACATCTCCGTACTGCGCTGTATTTTGCATCACCGCTAAAATATTCCCTCGTTCAACCTCCGCACCATCTTTCACCAATAGCTGCGACAGATAACCATCCGAAGAGGAAATCACAGGAATCGCGGGCTCTGCACTTGAGATTGTAATCTTCGTGCTAATCATGTCAGGATATTTAATTAGCCAACTCAAGAAGCCTAAGCTCAAGATTGTAAAAAAGACAATCAAGGTTCCCCAACGCACAATCCACCTAGGTGGCGTACTCAGAATTTCCTGTACATCTTCGCTGTGTAATTCTATATTTTCGTATGCTTCCATTAACTACCGAGTTCTAATTGATTTTTAACTAAGTGATAATAGTGTCCCTTGAGTGCGGTCAATTCTTGGTGAGTTCCTTCTTCGATTAATTCCCCTTTTTCCAATACGACAATCTTGTCCGCACTCTTAACGGTGCTCAACCGATGTGCCACGATCACTACCGTTTTATTTTCAAAGAAGGTTTCCAAATTATCCATAATCACCATCTCGTTGTAGGCATCTAGGGCATTCGTTGCTTCGTCAAAAAAGATATAATCCGGATTTTTGTATACGGCTCTCGCAATGAGCAAACGTTGTTTTTCGCCTTGACTCAAACCAATTCCATCTTCCCCTACTTTAGTATTATAACCTAGTGGCAAAGATTCAATGTAAGATTGAATATTTGCAATTTTAACGGCGTGTAATAATTTCTTTTTATCGACAATTTCATCACCGAGTGCAATGTTGTGGGCAATCGATTCTGAGAAAATAAATCCATCCTGCATGACGACGCCACATTTGTCTCGCCAAACTCTATTTTGCAAATTAAAAAGACTTACTTCTCCTAAACGGACCACGCCTTGTGTCGGTTTATAAAAATTAAGCAACAGTTTCAAAATGGTAGTTTTGCCGCTTCCACTCGTTCCAACGATGGCCGTTTTCTTTCCAACGGGAATCGTGAGGTTAACATTTTTTAAAATTACTGGAGAATGTGGCCCTCCGTATTGAAAACTCGTTTCTTCCAATTTCAAATCCGCTCGTTCGGGCAACATCGTCACCTTTCCTTCCACACCTTCTTCGTTATCTCGTGTGTGGATTTCATTCATTCGTTCCAAACTCAACTTCGCATCTTGTGCCGCCCGTATAAAACTCACGAATTGCTCTACCGGACCATTGAGTTGACCAATCATATATTGAACGGCCAACATCATTCCTAGGGTCATTTCGCCTTGAATGACGGCTCTTGCCGCAAAAAAGGTAATCAGGATATTCTTAAATTCGTTGATAAAACGAGCGCCTGCTCGTTGAAATTGGTCAAACCGTAAGGCTTTCGTAGAAATGCGATAAAGTTTGGCTTGTACTCTTTCCCAAGCCCAACGTTTTTGTTTTTCAGCGTTGTGGAGTTTAATTTCTTTAACGCCACCAATCAATTGAATTAAACGACCTTGGTTTTCTGCCAATTGGTCAAACCGTTTATAATCTAGTTCTCTTCTTTTATTTAAAAATAAAATTACCCAAGCAAAATAAGCAACCGATCCCACTAGAAAAATCCAGAAAATCGTCGCATTAAAAAAGGCGAGGACCAAACCAAAAATGAAGAGGTTGATTAAGGAAAACATGGTAAACATCGCATCGGAAGTCAGGAGTCGTTCGATGCGTTCGTTGTCGTAAATTCTTTGTAGTAAATCTCCCGTCGTTTTTGTATCAAAAAAGCGAAGCGGTAATTTCATCAGTTTGACCAGAAAGTCGGAAATCATATTGACGTTTACCCGCGTTCCAAAATACATCAAAATCCAACTCCGGATAAATTCTACCGCCATCTGACTCAAGAAGAGTACCAATTGCGCTAGTAAAATCAAGGTGATAAATCCTAGATTCTGGTTCCGTACACCAACGTCAACCAAAGATTGGATTAAGAATGGAAAGATCAATTGCAAAACACTCACAATCACTAAGCCCAAAACCATCTGCGATACGAGTCCCTTAAAGTTACGAAGGTAACCGTACAAATAACTAAACCCGCCTTTGCTCTGCTTATCTCCGTCGCGCTCAAAAAAGTCGGGTGTCGTTTCAAACAATAAAACCAGTCCAATTTGTTGACCATCCCGCGTAGACCCCGTCCAGCCTTCTAGAAATTCGGCAACGGTGTATTTGATTAATTTAGCGGAAGGATCAGCCACCCAAACGTATTTTTTATTGGCTTTATACACGACGACGAAGTGATTTTGTCGCCAGTGTGCGATGAGTGGTAAAGGCGCTTGATCGAGTAGTTGTTCGTAATTGATTTTAGCCCCCAAAGTATGAAAACCAATTTCTTCGGCAGCATCACTGATCCCCATAAACGAAACACCTTCGCGATCGATGTACGTGAGTGAACGAAGGTAATCCAAAGAGTAGAACCTGCCATAAAAACGAGCGATCATTCTTAGACAAGCTGCGCCACAGTCGGTTGCATCTAATTGTTGATAAAAAGGAAACTTTTTGGGCATTATCCGCTTTTAATTATTCAAGCTACAACCAATGGGTCGGGTCTTTGCTTGTAAGTACTTATGGTCTTATGTGTGTGGCAATTTTATATATACCATTTTTTCAATAACTATACCGAAGAAAAGGGAAATGCAACAACGGTAGTGCTTCTCAAGAAAGCGGTTGGGATGGGTTATTATATGATAAATTCAAATAAAGTGAATATATTGGTATGCGTGCATTTCTCCGTTTATTCGATTTGCGCCAAAACTAAGCAAATATCCTGAATTAAGCCGATTTTAACCTTGTTTTTTCATCCAATCCAAGGTATATTGATAGACTTCCTCGCGCATATCTTCGTTGTGAATTTCATGGTACAACCCTTCCCAAGTTTTGTAAGTGGTTCCTTCAAATTGTGCCGAAAATTGACGACTTGCCGCCGCGGATGTAATTTGATCATCAGCACCGTGCTGAATTAAAGTCGGTACGGGTAAAGTACCTTTTTGCGCAAGGAGCCATTGTCCCGATTTCATCAGATCAATTCCCGCTGCACTACTGATTTTTCCGTGTACCAAAGGATCTTTTTTGTAGGCTTCGACGGTTGCTGCTCGCCGAGCAATATGTTGAGGATTAAGGCCACTATCTTGGGTAAAACCAGGAACAATATTCCGCAATAATTTTCCAACCATCACTAAGGCAGCATTGGGTTCAAATGCCAATTTAATCCAAGGTCCCGTTGTAATTACGGCTTGTATCTCAGGCTTTCTTCGCAACAAATAATTCAAAACAACATTGCCGCCCATGCTATGCCCGTAAAGGAAAATTGGTAAATTTGGAAACCGTGTGCGCGTTTGTGTTAAAAGCACTTCAACATCATCCAAATAGGCTTCAAAGTTGGGCGTATGTCCGCGTTTGCCTTCCGATTGTCCGTGCCCACGATGATCAAACCCTAATACAGAAAAACCTGCTGCGTTGAAATAATTTGCTAAATGATCGTAGCGGTCGATATGTTCCCCCATTCCGTGCACCAAAGCAACAACGCCTTTTGCCTGCTCACTCGTCCATGCACGAGCATATAATTTTAGACCATCCTTGCTTTTCCAAGAAATTTGAGTAGTTGCCATTTGATTTAGCTTATTAGAAGATCATTAAATATACGAGATACTAAATACAATTATTTCAAAAAAAATTTAGCAGGATTACTTACCTACTCGATATCCTCTTTTATATTTAATTACACTTGCGTTTGGATAGCGTTCTTTCAAAACTGCTTTCAAAAATTCATTTGCCTGTGCTTCCGACTTAAAATCACCGATTAAATAAGCGTAAGTACCGTTTTTCTTCTGTTCTAAAGTGATATCCCCATGTCGGGTAAAAATCACGTGACTCAAGGGTAACTCTGCGTTGGTATTATAAAACTCAATTCGGTATCCTTCGTAATTTACGGGCAAACTTTTGGGTGCTCTAAAGTTGATATTTGTTGTTACTTCAACTTCCCGGGTGACAATGCTACCACTTCCCATCATTCCCGAATTAGCATTTGCTTCCCGTCGAATCACTTTAGGATTATCAATCGTTCCCATGTTTTGGTTCGGTTCCATCGTTTCGTTTTGCTTTGGAGTACTTGCAAGACTTGGAGGAACTTCTTGAACTCGATTCTTGGGAATGCTAGGTTCTTCGTGCGTCGGACCAGTGTGTGTTTGTGGAACAACCGCTTCCAACTGTTTCATAGTAGTTTTTGGTGGGGCAGTATTTTTTGCGGGGCTCGGCGTTTCTGATTTCACCAATACTTCTTTTGTGGGCACCGGAGGTTTTACCTTCGTCGCTACTTGTGCTTGTGCTTCCTTAGGCTTTGAGGAATTTTGTTGCTTTTTGATTTCATCGGGCAATTCTTCTCCTGCGGCTACTTTCACAATTTCTTGATTTTGAACTTCTTCCAATAAGCGTTGAAATTCCTCTGCTTCGATAATTTCGGCCAAGCTTAGTCTTGCGTAAGGATCTTCCGCGGCGACACCGATAATTTTCAATTCTGTTCGTCGGTTTTCTTGATGTTTGGCGTCACTACACTTTACCCCATTCTTACACTTATTAACCAGCACCGTTTCACCATAACCTCTCGCTTCGATGCGCCCCGCATCAATTCCTCCCTGATCAATTACGTAATCCACTGCCGCTTTTGCTCGTCGTTTAGAGAGTTTAAGATTATAAGGATCTTTTCCACGAGCATCCGTATGTGATCCAATTTCTACGATGAGCGAAGGATTATCTTTTAAAACGCCAATGAGTTTATCTAGTTCCAAAGCGGCATCCTTACGGATTTTATAATCATTATAATCGTAGTAAATATGCTCTAGCTTAATCGATTTATTCAACTCGATCGGTGTCAATTCAACATTTGCCAGTAAGGTTCCCATTTGGTGCCCTTCCGTCAAAACATCCGAAACGCCAGGTTTGACATTCCCAACACCATCAAAACATAAAATACAACCTTCTACGTTGACGTAAGCTTCCATCCTTTTGTTGAAGAATTTGTCTTTGCGAATCATAATTGTGTAATGATTCCCTTGTTCGAAGGTAAAATTAAAGGTTGGATAAGGATGATTTTTCAAAACCAACGCTTCCTCCTTTTTCGTATTATTATAAACTTCAATCGTGGCATCAACAATCGCATCCGCCGGATTATCTCCTACCCTTTTTTCCGCCATGGTTACATCAAACAGATAGCCCGGTTCCCGTTCCATTTCTATTTTGACGTACACTTTTTCTCCTGCGGATTTCCCTTCCGTAGAAATAATTTTTTCTGATGATTTAAAAATCTTCTTTTTGGCGCGTAGCAGGTAGCTTGCATTAGCCGGTAATTCGAGTTTAAATTTGCCCTCTAAGTCAGAAGAAGTTTTTCCCCTAATGGCCATAGTAGCTTGGTCAAAAGCCTGAATCTCAACAATATTGAGATATCCTCTGTTGTTAGTTTCAAAGACGTAACCCTCAATGGTAACATTTTGAGCGTAACTGTTGCTGGCTACTAATCCCAAACAAAAGATTAGGTAGCTTGTAAGTTTCCTCATTTTAGTTAAGTTTATTTGTATAATATTTGGATATTGGGGTGTTTTCTATTTATTTGGGAGCGATAATTACTAATACAAATTAAAGCACTCATTAATTTGTATTAGTAATTAGTTTCAACGACTCCGCAATATTAATCATATAATTAGCTTAATAAAAGCAAAAAATTAGAAAGTTTCACTTGTTAGACGCAGATTTCAACTGTAAAGTAGCTTTTTTGGAGGCTTCTTCGTCAAAATAATGGTAATCATTCCGTTTTCTGCTAATTTTCGAGGGGTAAGCGCCTGATATAAATCGTTTGATCGAAGTTTGTAAAACTTTGCGCAAATCGTATTTCGTTGGATCCTTTTCAATAATTTGGTGAAAAATCAAAAAATCTCTTAAAGACTAAGCCTTAACGGTTACGACATGATCAATTGGCTTTGGCTTTTTACATAAAAACGATCTATGAGTTTAAAAATTGTTTTCATGGGTACGCCAGCATTTGCGGTCCCTTCTTTAGATATACTATTAAAAAATGGATATAACATTGTCGGAGTCATCACTGCACCTGATAAATACGGAGGACGTGGCAAAAAGCAATTGATTAGCTCTCACGTGAAAAAATATGCCGTCGAAAAAGGCTTGAATCTATTACAACCTACCAATCTTAAAGATCCTGAGTTCCAAGCGAGTTTGAAGGCTTTGGACGTAGACTTGCAAGTGGTCGTCGCTTTCAGGATGCTTCCCGTTGCCGTATGGGATATGCCTAAAATTGGGACGTTTAACTTACATGGCTCTTTATTGCCTAAATATCGTGGAGCAGCTCCTATCCATTGGGCGGTGATCAACGGAGAAACGGAAACAGGCGTAACCAGTTTCTTTCTCAAGCATAAAATTGATACCGGCGATATGCTACGGCAAGCAAAAATGCCAATTGGAGAAAACGAAACCACTGGAGAAGTACATGATCGGATGATGGAAATTGCCGCGCAAGTGGTCCTAGAAACCGTGCAGTCCATTGAACGCAACGATTATACGACTACACCGCAAGACGAAAGCCTCGTTAGTAGCGCTCCAAAGATATTCACGAGTACTTGCGAAATTAACTTTGATCAAGCGACTGCGAAAGTTCACAACTTCATTCGTGGCTTAAACCCATTTCCTACGGCTTGGACTACTTTCAAAAATAAAAAACTTAAAATATTCCGCGCAACGAAAGAAATTACGCCTCATCATCACCCCGTTGGCGAATTTTTCCTAGTCGATAATAAAGAAGTCAAAGTATCCACGCAAGATGGTTTTATCAATCTTTTAGAGGTGCAATACGAAGGCAGAAAACGAATGCCGATCAAGGATTTTTTAAACGGAATGCAGCAAACAGATTTTTTAATAAAAAATAGTGAAGAAAACATTAACTGAGTAAAATATTATGTCAAAATTTTCCAATTAAACAAGCTTCCGTTAAGTTCTATCTTTGAAGATGTTTAACCGTTAACTGTTTTCAAATTAAATCACCTAAAATAAAGATATAATGGATTACAAAACTCAAAAGTCTGACGCAGAATGGCAGGCAGCACTCTCTCCAGAAGCTTACCGTGTTTTACGCGAAAAAGGAACGGAGCGCCCCTTTACTGGCGAATACAATCATTTTGAAGAACAAGGTACTTACCATTGTGCTGGTTGCGACTTTCCATTGTTCGAGTCTACTCAAAAATTTAACTCCGGCTGTGGCTGGCCAAGTTTCTGGGGCGAACTAGAATCCGCTAACATTGAGCAGCAGTCAGATCATACGCACGGTATGAAACGTGTAGAATTGTTATGTTCCAACTGTGGCGGTCATTTAGGGCATATTTTTAATGATGGTCCCCCACCCTCCGGTAAACGCTATTGCATCAATTCCGTTTCCCTTAAATTTGTTCCCAAATAAAAGCACTACTTAAATCGTATTCTCATTCATTCATTGCAGCCTTAACCTCTACAAGTATTCCATCTTATGGCAGAAAAGTATATCAACCTCAAGCACCTTAAGTTTTTATTGCACGACGTTTATTCGATCGCGAACTTACAACAGTACGATTATTACAAAGATTATGACCAAGAAGCGATTGACATGACTTTGGACATGGCAAAGCAGATTGGCGATACCTACCTCTTTCCTTTCTACACAGAAATGGATAAAAACAAAGCTTATTTCAAAGAAGGAAAAGTTACGGTACACGAATCACTCAAACCTGCGATCCAAGCGATTGCCGAAGGTGGTTGGATTTCTGCCCACGAAAGCTACGAAAACGGTGGACAACAAATGCCGCTGGCGCTCATGAATGCTGGTTTGTTTGTTTTTTATGCTGCCAATGCCAACGCCGCTGCCTATGCCTTTCTAACCCAAGGCGCTGCTAACTTGATCAAGACCTTTGCCAGCAAGGCTTTAATAGATGCCTACGTACCTAAGATGTACAATGGACAATGGCAAGGCACCATGGCTTTGACCGAGCCACAAGCAGGAAGTTCGCTCTCCGATATTACGAGTGCTGCGGAACTTACCGAAGAAGGACATTATGCAATCAAAGGACAAAAAATCTATATTTCTGGTGGCGACCACGAAGCGGTAGATAACGTTGTACACCTTATGCTCGCGCGGATCAAAGGTGCGCCCGTTGGCACAAAAGGTATTTCGCTCTTTGTAGTGCCCAAATACCGCGAAGAAAATGGGGAATTTGTTTCAAATGATGTAACGACGGCAGGACTTTTTGGCAAAATGGGACAAAAAGGATACGTCGCCGCACACCTCATCATGGGGGAAAGTGATAATTGCCGAGGTTATTTGGTGGGCAAAGAACATCACGGATTATCTTATATGTTTCAAATGATGAACGAGGCTCGAATTTCTACGGGCATGATGGCCGCAGCAACAGCTTCGGCAGCTTACTACGCTGCGTTGCAATATGCTCACGAAAGACCACAGGGAAGACACCCTTCTAATAAAGATCCACAACAAGCACAAGTCTTAATTATTGAGCACGCCGATGTAAAACGTATGCTTTTGTTTCAAAAATCAATTGTGGAAGGAAGCGCTTCTTTGTTGATTCAGTGTAGTTTGTACGCCGATCAACTCAACGTAGCTTCCGGAGAGACAAAAGAACAAGCTTATTTGATGCTTGAATTACTAACCCCGATTGCTAAGTCTTTCCCCTCAGAATTTGGAACGCATGCGGTGAGTATGGGGATGCAATGCCTCGGCGGCGCAGGATATTGTGATGATTTCCCCTTGGAACAGTACTATCGAGACATTAGAGTCAATTCCATCTACGAAGGTACTACTGCCATCCACGGCATGGATTTATTGGGTCGGAAGATAATGCTACAGAAAGGAGCCGCATTCAAACTTTTTGTGCAAGCCATTCAAGCAGACCTTAAAACGGCACAAGCTTACGATGAGGTAAAGCCTTACGCAGATCAACTAGGGCAACGCTTAAAAGGGTTACATGAGTTAACGATGATTCAAGTTCAAGTAGCTATGAATAATAAGCCGGAGGTCTTCTTAGCGGATGCTTCCCTTTATTTAGAGTATTTTGGTATTGTTACAATTGCTTGGCAATGGGTAAAAATGGCCAATAAAGCTGCTGAAATTCTAGCCAAAGATCCAACGAGTAAGGAAGCTGCTTTTTACCAAGGGAAAATTGCGACCATGCAATACTATATGGCTTACGAATTGCCGAAGACCTTAGGCTTGCACGAGCGTTTACTCAGCGACGACAAACTAACCTTAAAACTTGACCCGACTTATTTAGATTAAGTAACTATTATCAATTTCTTGATAATTAGAAAGATAAAAAGTAAGAACTAAACTAGTTTTTACTACAAAAACACCACACATGATCCATACCATTGATCTCAAATTTATGGGCAAAGCGAAGTCTATTGCGGCTTTCTTACTCGTTTCCGAAGGAGAATTGGCCTTAATTGAAACGGGCCCTCACTCCTGCTTTACGACCTTGAAAGAAGGTGTGGAAGCCTTAGGCTATCAAGTTGCAGATATTAAGCACGTCTTTTTAAGTCATATCCATTTAGATCACGCCGGAGCGGCCTGGGCCTTTGCCGCAATGGGTGCGCAAATTTATGTTCATCCTTTTGGCGCACCACATCTGGAAGACCCTAGCGTTTTATTAGCGTCCGCTAAACGGATTTATCAAGATCAAATGGATAGCTTATGGGGGAAATTTGAGCCAATTCCAGCAGCACAAATTGTAATTGCAGCGCACGGAGAAATTTTTGAATTTGGAGGTGTTGAAGTTATTGCTTGGCATACCCCAGGACACGCTGTTCACCACATCGCCTACCAAGTTGGTCAATCACTTTTTGCGGGAGATGTAGCGGGCGTAAAAATTGAAGGCGGTCCGGTGGTTCCGCCATGTCCACCACCCGATATTAATATAGAAGACTGGGAAAATTCAATTAACTTGATCCTACAACTTGACTTGAAAGAAGTTTATCTTACTCATTTTGGAAAGATTGATAATATAGAAGCACATTTTGGCGAGCTGAAGGAAATATTGTGGGATTGGGCGAATTGGATGAAACCTTATTTTGAGAGCCAGTTGGATTCCTATAAAGTAACAACTTTCTTTCAGCAGTACGTGGCGGAGCAGTTAACTGCAAAAGGGGTTACAACGGAAAATTTATCGATTTATGAAAATGCCAATCCTTCTTGGATGAGTGTTGCGGGATTGATGCGATATTGGAAGAAGAAGATGAATCCGAAGCGATAGTTTTTTTGAGCTGCGAGTTAGGAAGTTGCAGGTAATAAAGCGGTGCTTTTTGAAAGCACCTTTTTTATTAATTCAATGTCTGGCATCAAAATATCACCCGAGCTGTTTAGCTCTTCCCCTTCTTGATATTCTGTGTTATTACTATCAAGACTTACAGGAGTGATGTCAACAGTATTCAAAAAAATGTAACAACAACAACTTGCTACAAGTAAAAATCCCACTAGGGCAGCTTGGAGGTTCGATTTTTTCATTTGATTTTGGTTTACAAAGCTTAATACATACTCGAAATTATGGTAGAAATTGCTTTCTTAATAATTCCTTAAATTCTTATACCTTAAGATACTTAATTTTACCCCGAATGGGTACATTTAATCGACAAGCTAGAAAGAAAACTAGATAGTCTACACATAAATAAAGACACCGACCAAAATAAAAGGTTGCAAAAGTTGTTAAATCTATCTTAAATTTTAATGATTGGATAAATTTAAGTGCAAATTCGGGCATCATAAGTTGTTGAAACTACCGAGTTACTTTACGAAGTACGAGTATAAGTGATAATCAATAAGTTTACTATGTATCGCCTTTAATACTGTTCCTAAAATTACAAAAAAACTAGTTATAAAACGATAAGAAGTATCTCCTGCCACCCGAAAATAGTAGGATTAGGCCACTAAAACGCAATAAATTAGGTAAACTTGACTACGAGTTTTCAATTCAACAAAGTGGATAATCGCAGGCGACACAATTGCTATAAGTCATTCTGAGCAAATATTTTTCATCTTTGCTACCAAACAATCGTCTACGCAAAACGAGCCTCAATATCCGCTAATCGACCTTTAGGAATGGCATCAATTAGTTTTTGCGTATAGGGTCGTTGAGGATGATTATAAATCTCGTCTGCGGGTCCCATTTCTTCGATCACGCCTTTATTCATTACCACCATCCGATCACTCATAAATTTGACGACGGAAAGGTCATGAGAAATAAAAATATAGCTCAAATTAAAGCTTTCGCGTAACTCAATTAACAAATTCAAGACTTGTGCTTGGACCGAAACATCCAAGGCAGAAACGGATTCGTCGCAAATGATAAACTTGGGTTGCAACGCTAAGGCGCGCGCGATACAAATGCGTTGCCGTTGCCCACCCGAAAATTCGTGCGGATAACGATTAAAATGCTTCGCTTCCAAATTAACCGTTTCGAGCAGCTCTTCCACTTTTTCTTTCCGCATTTTATCATGATCCCAAATGCCATGAACTTTCATCGGCTCCAAGATCGCATTGCCAATCGTCATCCGTGGATTAAGAGAAGAATACGGATCTTGGAAAATAATTTGAATGTCCTTGCGCATCGCTTTCAAACCTTGGTCACTTAGCTTTAATACATCTTTGCCTTCAAATATAACTTGTCCAGCCTGCGCGGGAGTAAGTCGCAAAATAGTACGCCCTAAGGTGGTTTTTCCGCAACCAGACTCGCCTACCAAGCCCAAGGTTTCTCCGGGATAAACATCAAAACTTACTTCATCGACTGCTTTTAAATATTCAGTCGTCTTGCCAAAGAAATTTTTACGCTTGGGAAACCAAGCACTTAGCTTTTTAACCTCTAGGATTGGCTTTTCTAGCTGTAATTTTGCGAGGCGTTCCGCACGTTCCGCTTTTGACACCTTCAAGGTTGACAAAGTCTCCGTGAGCGATCGCTCTTTTTCTTTTATTACAATACTGCCATCTGCTTGGTGCGCTACCTCCATGAAATCCGTTGCGATGGGCAATCTCGACAAATGAAAATCCAAGGGTGGTCGACAAGCAAGTAAGCTTTTGGTGTAAGGATGTTGTGGGCGCTTAAAGATGTCTAATACCGTTCCTTGCTCTACGATTTTCCCTTTGTACATCACAATCACTCGATCCGCCAGCTCGCCAATAACGCCTAAATCGTGGGTAATAAAAATGACAGCTGCACCCAATTCCTTTTTCAAGGTATTCATTAAAGCTAAGATGCTTTTTTGCACCGTAACATCGAGCGCCGTCGTCGGTTCATCGGCAATTAATACTTTCGGATTGCACGAAAGTGCCATGGCAATCATCACCCGTTGTTTTTGACCGCCAGAAATTTGATGTGGATAAGCATTAAAAATACGCGCTGGATCGGGTAACTCAACTTTAGAAAATAACTGTAGCGTTTTTTCTTTGGCTATTTGGTAGGAACATTTTTGGTGTAAAGCAATGGCTTCCACAACTTGATCTCCGCATTTGAATACCGGATTGAGCGAAGTCATTGGTTCTTGAAAGATCATGGCAATATCATTTCCTCTTAGTTTCCTTAAGGCTGGCTCGGGAAGCTGCAACAAATCTACCGATTCCGATGCTGTTTTATTAAAATGGATACTTCCGCCTTTGATTTCTCCCGGAGGAGTTGCTACCAAGCGCATAATGGAAAGTGCAGTCACTGATTTGCCCGAACCCGATTCTCCCACAATACCGATTGTCTCCCCTTCGTGCACCGCAAAACTAATTTGATCCACAGCTTTGACGATTCCTTCTTCCGTAGAAAAAATAGTTTCCAAATTTTCGATTGACAACAATTTCTTTTTTTCCATAATTTTTAGACTCATCCGAAGCACAATTTAAGCATTTTGGATTGACTCCACGCAGAAAGTACTTTTAAAAAAGTGTAAACAATTCCAAAAAGAAGGAACAAATTTGGCTTACAATGTATTAAATAGCGTGAACTTTACATATTATAACCGACCAGTGCTTTATCTTTACGATAATTATGGACTATTCTTTGGTGTTTTTTGGTAGCATCATAGATTAAAACTACCTCTATTTTTATTCATCTACAAAACAACTCAATGCGATCATTTCTAATTATACTTTGCTTTCTTTTGGGTGGTCTTAGCTTGTCAGCACAAGATACCTTTAATATGAGTCTACTCTCCACTTGGCACGTAGATACCTTACCTACTCAGTCGGGGTTCCGCTACAATGACATTTGGGGCTACGTAGACTGTCAAGGTAATGAATACGCAATTATTGGTTCTGCCGCTTATGTGCATTTCATCAATATTACCGATGAAAATAATATTTTTGAAGTAAATTCCTTTGCTGGTGGAAACCTGAGCGTTTGGAGAGATTTTAAAACTTATAAAAACTATGCTTACGCTGTTGCCGATCAAGGTGGTTCGACGGAAGGTTTAATGGTTTTTGATTTAAGTTATTTGCCCGACTCTGTCGTATTGGTTAATCAAACCAACGCCGACTTTAACCGTGCACACAACATCTTCATCGAAGAAGCTACGAGTAGACTCTACGTCGTCGGCACGAACAGCAGTGCGAATGCTCAAGGTATCTTGATCTATGATTTAGCCGCAGACCCTGTTAATCCAAGCTTGCTAAGCAGCGTCGATCTTACCTCCATTGGTGGTCCTGACAATTCTTATATTCACGATGTATATGTTCGAGATAATCTCGCTTATGCTTCACACGTATACGCGGAGCAGCTTTACATCTACGACGTCAGTGATCCTCTAAATATCACCGTAGTAGGTTCCTTGCTTGATTACCCCGAACGAGGATTGAATCATAGTAGTTGGTTGAATGAAGATGGTACGCAGTTGGTTTTTGCAGATGAAACCAAAGGTTCGGATCTAAAAATCATGGACGTATCAGATATGAATAATTTATTTGTAGCACCACAGAATCTTTTTAAATCTCAATTGGAAGCAGAAGAGAAAAGTATTGCGCATAATCCTTTTATTCGCGATCAATACGCGTTTATTTCTTACTATCACGATGGCATTCAAGTTTTTGATATTTCCGATCCAGATAATGTAACGAACGTAGCCTACTACGATACTTACGAAAATACCACTTATGCTGGCTTTCGCGGCGTGTGGGGTGTTTATCCATATCTTCCGTCTCAAAAAATTATTGCCTCCGACATTACGGGAGGCTTATTCGTAACCAGCTTGGATAATATTGATCTCAATCCGATTGTTCCCACCTTGAATCCAGTTGCAGAATTTGCTCAAACGGAAGTAGCTTTATGCGAAGGAGATTCCCTTGTTGTATACGCAACACCGGGGGCAGAAAACTATAATTGGTTTTCCGGTAATGATTTATTAACGAATACAAACACCGATAGCATCGTCGTCAGTACAGGTGGAAATTATACTTACCAAGCGAATAATGATTATTGTGTCGTTAGTTCCCCTGTTTTAGAAGTAACTGAAACGGCAACTGTTGCACCGACGATTTCCCTTGATTTCCCAACTTTAATGGCTAGTCCGGCAACTACTTATCAGTGGTTTTTCAATGGTAGTCCGATTCCCGGAGCAACGGAATCGACTCTAGAAGCAACTGCAAATGGCGATTATAGTGTAGTTACTACCGATCAAAATGGCTGCGCGGCAAGTTCTGAGATTCAATCTGTAGTAATGGTTGGTACGGGAGAAATTGAGAGTGTTGCTCAAATTACGATCTTTCCTAATCCTACGGTAGATGTCGTACAATTACAATTGGTAGCAAGATACGATACCAACTTGACCATCGAACTCAAAAATGTAACCGGACAAGTTTTAAGTGTAGAACGAATAGCCCTAAATGGAACACTACAACACGAAGTATCATTTGCGGCGTACCCTGCTGGCGTCTACTTCATTCAATTGAAAGATCAAGATAGCCAGTATATCCAAAAAGTGATTAAGCACTAAATCGAAGTTCTTTTGACGGTTAC
>CALFBG010000260.1 GCA_937951685.1 uncultured Saprospiraceae bacterium
AATTAGATCAATTCTTAGATGCCACGGTTGATGGTGTGAAGCGACGAACACAGATTCAATCTATTTGTCGGTTAAGCCCAGTACAAGAAGGAATGCTATTCCACTATTTATTTGATAAAGATTCTGGCGCGTATACGGAGCAATATGTATTTGACTTTTTGGAAGGACTAGAGCCGGAACTGTTTAAGAAATGTTGGGAAAACGTCCTGCAAAGACATAGCATTTTGCGGACCGCTATTTTTTATGAAGAATTGAGTATTCCGGTACAGTGCATCATGAAAGGAGTCGAGGTGCCATTCTTCGTTTTTGACATTAGTAATTTATCAAGCGGAGCACAAGAGGCTGCAATTAATAAATTTTTGGAAGAAGATCGCGAAAGCGGATTTGCTTTTAATCAAGCGCCTTGCTTAAGATTGAATTTATTTCAAACCGAAACGAATGCTTACAAACTAGTTTGGACTTGTCATCACATGATTTTAGATGGTTGGTCAATGCCAATTATCATAGAAGAAATTTTAGCCGATTATGATAAATATCTTCAAGGAGTATCTCCGATCATCGATGAAGAGGAGCACTACGAAGATTACATTCGTTTCATTGATGCGAAAGACAAATACGAAGAGCAGCAGTTTTGGCAAAACTATATGCAAGGGTTCCAAGCACCAAGCTTATTGCCTTTCGTAGGAAATACCTTAGATCGTAATAAAGGTACGGGGATCGTCAAAGACCTTGACCTTAAATATGATGAGCGTACGCTCCAACAAATCAAAACTTTCGTGCAAGGAAATAGTCTCACCATAAATACATTACTAGAAGGGGTGTGGACGTTCTTATTAGCACAATATACTGGAACAACGGATATCGTTTTCGGTGTTACCGTTTCGGGGCGACCTTCCGAATTAAAAAATGCAGATCAAAAAGTAGGCTTGTACATTAATACTTTGCCGCTAAGAGCACATTATAAAGAAGGAGAAAATTTCATTGCATTTTTAACGGGCTTACAGAAAAAGCACATAGCAGCGATGGACTATCAGTATACTGGACTTTCTGATATTCAAACTTGGAATGATTTACAGGGAGATTTATTTGATAGTATTTTAGTTTTTGAAAATTATCCACTAGGAGACGTTTTGAGTACTGATTGGGCACTCAAGATGGGCGAAGCGGAAATCAAAGACCAGACAAATTATTTGTTGACCATCAATGTCGATATTACGGAGGAACTAAATATTAATTTTAGTTACAATAGTTCTTTATTGAAAGATGATTTTGTTGAAATCATCAAAACTCATTTTGATACGGTTTTAAATCAAGTCTTAACGCTATCTACCGAAGAGGCGGCAAGCTTAAAGATGGAAGATTTATCCATCTTATCTAGGCACGAACGAGATTTAATTTTAGGCTTAAAGCCAAATGCAGAAGGAGAATGGTTTAATGAAGGTATCAAAGATTTAGGCAACGAAGATCCTATCAATGTTTGCTTTGAAAGGAATGCCGCAGCGAATCCAGAGGCAACGGCTGTCATTCATGGGAAGAAAAGCTGGACGTATCAAAAATTAAATGATAAAGCCAATCAAGTTGGTCATCGACTGGCAGCAATGGGAGTGAAGCCAGGAGAATTTGTTGGTGTTTACTTGGATCGTACGCCAATGATGGTGAGTTGTTTGCTTGGGATTATTAAAATCGGAGCCGTTTATGTGCCATTGGATACACAAAATCCGGCAGAGCGAATCGAGAAAATGATCGACAATAGTAATTTACGGGCCGTCATCAGTACAACCGAATTACTAAACAGCCTAAGAACCATTTCGGTCGATACCGCTTTATTCATTGATGAATGTACGGATAGCACTACTACGGGATTCACCACACGTGGCTTAACCAAAATAGAAGATGTTACTAGTATAGAAACAGCACTCACTTCGAATCCTGTTAATCAAAATGAGATGCGAAGTTGGGCGTATATTTTATATACTTCAGGATCTACCGGTCAGCCGAAAGGAGCGATTACCCGGCACGATGGTGCGATGAATCATATCCTCGCAGAATACGATGCCATGAATTTAAGAGATGGTTTCCGCTTCTTGCAAAGTGCTGGTATCGGTTCTGATATTTCAGTTTGGCAAATTCTGAGCCCGCTCTTGAAAGGTGGTGCGGTTGTCATAATTGAAAAATATGACTTATTAGATTATGCTTTAGTATATGATTTATTGGCGGAGACCAAAGTGGATGTGATAGAATTTGTTCCGTCTTATATTTGGGGATTATTAGAATATGCAAGATACGAAGCGGTTGACTTTAGTTTACCAGATTTGAAATGGATCATGATGGTAGGGGAGGATGTTCCCGTAGAATTAGTCAACGAATGGAGAAATCGCTTTGCGAACGTTAGAGTTTTGAACGCTTACGGTCCTTGCGAAGCTTCCGACGATATCACACAGTACGAAGTCAAAGCGAATTTAAGTGTAGATGCACAACGCGTTCCAATTGGTCGACCGATTGCAAATATGAATATTTTTATTCTCGATCAACAAGGTAAACTAAACCCAATTGGTGTTCCCGGAGAATTATGCGTATCAGGAATTGGTGTGGGGGCAGGATATTTAGGAATGCCCGAAGTGACCGCGGCCAACTTTGTTGAGAATCCTTTTACCGGAACCTCCGGAGATACAATGTACAAAACGGGAGATTTGGGTCGATGGTTACCCGATGGGAATTTAGAATTTTTAGGTAGAATAGATCGGCAAGTTAAAATTAGAGGAAATCGAGTTGAGCTAGGAGAAATAGAAATTTTTGTACGACAAAATACAGCGGTAAAAGAAGCACACATCGCCGTTTTCAAAAAAGGAACTAAAGCGTTTTTAGTCGCCTTTATCGTTGCCGATCCAATTGCGATAGCGCAAGCGGAAACAATGACGAAAGAAACGTTTTTATCTACAATAGAGCGAGATCTTTTCTTGCAATGTCAGGATGGTTTGCCTTCTTATATGCAACCAACACATTACTGTTTTGTTGAGGAAATGCCTTTGAATCTTAGTGATAAAATTGATCAAAATGTTTTGCTTCGTCGCTTTGAAGAACAAGGGCATGATACTTCAATCGCTTACCGTGAAATTGTTCCTTGTACTACGACCACGGAAAAAGCTTTATATGCAATTTGGAAAAAAATCCTAGACAAAGAAGAAATTAGTCTTGATGATGACTTTTTTGAATTGGGTGGACATTCCTTACTCGCGATGCGGGTAAAAGCAGCGATTAAAAAAGACTTGGAGAAAGAAATTGAAATTAGAGATCTATTTTTATATAAATCTTTACGTTCCTTGGCTAAGCTTTTAGAGGAAAAAACGGAGACACAGTTGTTGCCAGCGCTTGGGGTACAAGAGCGAGGGACTAAAATGCCATTGTCTTTCTCTCAAGAGCGACTTTGGTTTATTGACAAACTGGAAGGAACGGTTCATTATCACATCCCAGCTGTATTTAGATTTGAAAGTAAGATTAACGTTGCGGCACTCAATTATGCCATGAAGGAAGTGGTGAATCGGCACGAAGTCTTGCGAACGATTTATCTAGAAGAGGATGGAAAGGCTTATCAAGTAGTACAAGAAAAATCCTTGTGGGAATTGCGAGAACGAACGATCCCCGCTGAAATGTCGACCGAAGCCATCAGCGAAATGGTTCAAGAGATTATTGACGAACCATTTAACCTCGCCAAAGATCATATGGTGCGAGTAGATTTATTGAACTTGCCAGAAGATAAATATGCTTTAATTTTAAACCTACATCATATCGCTTCTGATGGTTGGTCAGAACCCTTATTTATTGAAGAATTTAAAGAACTTTACGAATCGGCAATTGAAAATCGAAAAGCGGACTTGGTAGACTTACCGATTCAATACGCCGATTATGCGATTTGGCAACGCAAGTATTTAGAAGGAGCGGTGCTCGAACAAAAACTAGGCTATTGGCAAGAAAAACTAGCGGGTGTAGAATACTTAGATTTTCCAACTGATTTTGTGCGACCTGTCGTTCAAAGTATGGAAGGCAAAATCTTTAGTTATCGAATGGATCGCGAGTTGAGAAATGGCCTTCATGCACTTTGCCAGCAAGAAGATGCTACTTTCTTTATGCTTTTGTTGGCGGCTTTCAAAGTCTTGATGTATCGCTATACGGGACAAGAAGATATTTGTATCGGTAGTCCAATTGCCAATCGTACTCAAAGTGAAGTTGAACCCTTGATTGGTTTCTTTTTGAATACCCTGGCACTTCGTAGTAACTTAGCTAACAATCCAAGTTTCAAAGCATTCTTAGCGCAGGTCAAACAAACTACCTTAGAAGCCTATAATCACCAAGATGTACCGTTCGAAAAAGTAGTGGATCGCGTCATACAAGGAAGAGATTTAAGTCGAAGTCCTTTATTCCAAATCTTATTTACCCTCCAAAGTACGCCCAACGAGCCTGAATTTAACTTAGGCGAATTAAGCTTGGTCTCCGAAGAATTTACGGAAGTGACCTCTAAGTTTGATATGGATATTGACTTAGTAGAAAATGAAGATGGTCTTGAAATTACCGTAGAATACTGTAGTGATTTATTCTTAACCTCTACGATTGAAAGAATGTTGAAGCATTACGAATGCTTGCTACAATCTATCGTCGCACAACCCAAAGCAACCATTGGTGAATTAAATTTGACGACTACCGAAGAACGAGCGTTAATCTTAGGTCAACAAGCTACGGTAACAGGAGAATGGTTCAACGAAGGGGAAAAAGAGCTAGGTAATACCGAAGTTATTAATCTTAGGTTTGAAAAAATGGCAGCCGAATATCCCGCTGCGATTGCCGTTGTGCATCACGAGCACAGATGGACTTACCAAAAATTGAATGAATACGCGAATCAAATTGCCCATAGTTTATTGCAAATGGAGATCAAGCCTCGAGAGTTCGTTGGCGTTTATTTAGAACGAACACCGGAGTTGGTGGCTTGTCTCATGGGGATTATTAAAGCGGGCGCCGTTTATGTACCGCTAGATACTCAAAATCCTACTGATCGGATTGAAAAAATGATCGAGAGTAGTGATTTGAAATTAGTAATTACCACCGAGTCTTTAGCAAAAGGTTTAGCTGATTTAGCAACGGAAGGACTTTTATTGCTGGACAACGCAAGCGAGGAGTTTACAAAACAGTGCAAGGCACAAAATTTAGCACTAGCGGATCTTCAAAGTGTAAACACCGCTGCGAAAGATAACCCAGAAAACATCAATGATCTCCGCAGTTGGGCATATATGCTCTATACTTCGGGATCTACTGGAAAACCTAAAGGAGCAATTACGCGTCATGATGGTGCCTTGAATCACTTGCTCGCCGAGTACGAAGCCTTAGCTTTAGCGGACGGGTTTAATTTCTTACAAAGTGCAGGAATTGGCTCCGATATTTCTCTTTGGCAAATGTTAGCGCCGATCTTGAAAGCGGGAGCAGTAGTGATTATTGATAAATTTGAACTATTAGATTACGATGTACTTTTTAAAGTACTCGAAGAAGAAAAAGTAAGCTTAGTTGAATTCGTTCCTTCTTATATTTGGGGAATGGTCGATCATCTTAAGCAGCTCACACAAAGTCCCGCTTTAGAAGCTTTGAAATGGATTATGATGGTCGGAGAGCAAGTTCCCGTCAAACTCGTCAATGAATGGAAAAATACTTTCCCGCATATTAGAGTTTTAAATGGCTACGGTCCTTGTGAAGCTTCTGATGATATCTCACAATATGAAGTAAAAACGACACTGCGAGAAAATCAACCTCGAGTGCCAATCGGAAGACCAATTGCCAATATGAATATTGTGTTATTGGATCAATTCGGTAATTTATGCCCCATTGGTATTCCGGGAGAACTTTGCGTCTCTGGTGTCGGTGTCGGTGCGGGGTATTGGGGAATGCCGGAACGAACGGCAACGAGTTTTATTCCAAATCCCTTCCCCGAATTATTGGGAGATACCATGTATCGAACGGGAGATTCGGCTCGTTGGTTAGAAGACGGGAATTTAGAATTTTTGGGTAGAATTGATCGACAAGTAAAAATTAGAGGACACCGAGTAGAATTAGGAGAAATAGAAACTTTTATCCGAGAAGAGGAAGCCGTTAAAGAAGCGCATATTCTCATTTATAAAGCTGCGGCAAACAAAGAAGCCTTGGTCGCTTTCGTCGTTGCAGAACCAGTAGAAGATCTTGATCAAAGTGCTGTTGAAACGAGTTTGTGGGAACGTTGCCAAACTGGATTACCAAGTTATATGCAACCTACGCACTATTGTTTTATCGAAGAAATGCCACTGAACCTCAGTGACAAAGTAGATGCTAAAAAATTATTAAAACACTTTGAAGAACATGGTCTAGGAGAAAGCTCTTTACATGGTCAACAAAATTACCTCGCACCAAGAAATGCAACCGAACAAAACTTGGTTACGATTTGGCAAGATTTATTGGGCGTAGAAAAAGTAGGGGTTTTTGATAATTTCTTTGAATTAGGAGGAGATTCTATCATTACGATTCAAGTGGTTAGTAGAGCAAAGCGCTTTGGTTACCAATTGAAGCCACGAGATTTATTTGAACTACAAACAGTCGCCGCTTTAGCTACCGTTTTTGAAACGGAATCGACCACCATTATCGCAGAACAAGGACGCTTAACCGGAACGGCTAATTTATTACCCATTCAACAATGGTACTTCGAAAACGAATACGTCGAAGGCGCACACTATAATCAAGCTTTACTTTTAGAAGTTGCTAAAGACATTTCCGTAGAACGACTCACGGCTGCGATTCAACACTTAGTGGCACACCACGATGCACTGCGCTTTCAATATGAATGTGTTGCTGGCAACTGGATTCAAACTTACGGGGCAGCTCAAGGAAGTATTGATACCGTAGATTTGACGAAAGTCAAGAAAAAAGCATTAGCAAAAGAAATTACCAAGCAATGCGAAGCCTTCCAACAAACGCCAAATCAAACGACGGGAGAATTGTTCAAAGTACTCTGGATGGAAACACCCTCCTCAGAAAGCCATCATCGTTTATTTTTTGTGATTGATCACCTAGGCGTCGATGGAATCTCTTGGAGAATTTTAATGGATCATTTAGAAATTGCCCTAGATAGTCTTGCCAAAGGAGAAGTCGTTAACTTTGGAGCGAAGACTAGCTCTTACCGCGAATGGGGGAATTTCTTAGCCGAATATACGACAACCGATAGAGTAGCGCGCCAAAAAGCATATTGGCAAAAGGTGGCCGCAGCGTATCAACCTCTGGCAACAGATCACACACTTGCCGCAGGGGAAGTCTCGCTGATCAAGGACACTACCGCACATCATATCAGCTTGGATGCTTCTTTAACAAAAGCATTGCTACAAGAAACACATCAAGCTTATCGTACGGAAATTAACGATGTTCTATTAGCCGCTTTAGCGGAAACGATTGCAGAGCATTTTGATCAAGAAAAAGTGGTTGTCGGTTTAGAAGGACATGGGCGGGAAGATATTGCCGACGAATATGACTTGAGTGGTACAATTGGTTGGTTTACCAACTTGTATCCTATTTTGCTAACTGTTGAAAATGGAATAGCAAAAGGAGATTTAATCAAATCGGTTAAAGAAGACTTGCGGGCTATTCCTACCAAAGGAATGGGATATGGATTACTACGGTACCTGCATCCGTCAACGGAACTAAGAACACAACTAGCCCAAGGGAAATGGGATATTATCTTCAATTACTTAGGTCAGTTAGATAATGTATTGGATACGGATACAGAAGCAGTGATTAGAGAAGCGAAAGAAGAAATGGGGCGAACGGAAGGTGATGCTTGCCGATTTGGCACCAAGCTAGAAATTGATAGTTCGATTAGCGATGGCCAACTAACGCTAACTTGGACCTATTCGACCAAAGAATTTGAAAAAGCAACCATCGAGAAAATTGCTGCCGCTTACTTAACGCACTTAAGCCATTTAATTAAACATTGTAAGGCGCAGCCACAAACCACTTTAACGCCTTCTGATTACAGTTTGCCTCCATCCGTTAGCTATCAAGAATTAGATGCTTTCTTGAATGTGGAAGAAGCGGATGGACAAAGAAGGGGAGATAAGATCGATACCTTATTCCGCTTGAGTGCGATTCAAGATGGAATGTTATTCCACAGTTTATATGATGACAGTTCTACGGCGTATACCGAACAGTATCGTTTTGATTTGCCAAATGATTTAAATGTAGCGGCTTTCAAAGCAGGATGGAAATATGTGATGGAACGACACAGCATTCTACGAACGGGAATTTTCTACGAAGAGTTACCGCTTTCGGTACAATGTGTGTATCATAAGGTCGACTTACCATTTGTGGTGCTTGAATTAGCGGCTACTTCTCAAGCGGAGGAAGTGCGTGCTTTTGAGCAATTCCTAGATCAAGACCATCGCCAACGATTTAACTTTAACGAAGCGCCATTAATGCGCTTGACCTTAGTGAAATTGAATCCTAAATGGAATAAAAAAGCTTATAAATTAGTTTGGACTGTACACCATATTTTATTAGATGGCTGGTCGATGCCAATCGTAATGGAAGAGATTTTAATCGCTTACGATAGTTATCTTAAAGGAGATACGGCGTTGACGAAGTTGGATCATACGCAAGAAGACTACGGTGATTTTATTCGATATATTGCGGCACAGGATCCATACCAAGAAGAAGCATTTTGGAAAAAATATCTTGGTAACGTAGAGCAAGTTTCTTTACTGCCCTTCACCGATAGTAGAGAAGGTCGAAATAAAGGAGGAGAAAGTTCTAAAGTGATTGAACTAAAAATTGATAAGCCGATTTCTGATCAGCTCAAAAAATTCTCAAAAGCAAATCGAATTACCGTCAATACCTTGATTCAAGGAATTTGGGCCTTACTACTTTCTCGGTATACTGGCCATAAAGATGTTATTTTTGGTGCTACCGTATCGGGACGACCTACCGCTTTGGCAGCGTCGGAGGATAGAGTAGGAATGTATATCAATACTATTCCTTTGCGTACTAGGGTAACGAAAGATCAAACTTTCTTAAATTGGTTGTTTGATTTGCAAATGGAACATACTAATGCGCGAGAATATCAGTACAACGCTCTGAATGAAATTCAGAATTGGGCGGGCATTAAAGGAGACTTGTTTGATAGTATTTTGATTTTTGAAAACTATCCCATGAGTGACGTGTTGGAGCAAGAATGGGCGCTAGAAATTGAAAACGTCGAAGTGAAGATCGAAACAAATTATCTGTTGTCGATTGCGATTAATATGGATGAGGATATTTTGTTCCAATTTTGTTACAACGATCTCTTACTTGAAGATCGCTACGTTGAAATGTTCAGTAAGCACTTTGAAGCCGTGATCAAACAATTGGTCAGTTTTGCGCCGAAGGATCATGCTACGCTACGCACTACCGACATAGAAGTACTCAGCGAAGCAGAAAAATTATTACTCCGCCAATTCAACAATACTGCATTAGATTATCCTACGGATAAAACAGTTGTTGATCTTTTTGAAGCACAGGTAGCTAAATTCCCACAGCGAACGGCGCTGGCATTCCACGATCAATCTTTAACGTATCAAGAATTAGACGAACGCACGAATCAATTAGCGAATTACTTACGCGCACAAGGCGTGAAAGCGGAATCTCTAGTAATGATTTGCATAGATCGTTCCTTAGAAATGATTATCGGAATTTTAGGTATCCTAAAAGCTGGAGGCGCTTACGTGCCAATTGATTCCAGTTACCCCGCTACCCGAATGCAATATATTCTGGAAGACACCCAAACAAAATATGCCGTCCTCAACGCCTCGGGCAATCGTTTAGCACAACTCATCGAACAAGAAGGAAAAGAAATTACTTGTGTACATTTAGAAAAAGATGCAGCGGCTATTTCACAACAAGCGATTACGGCCCCAGTTACAACGCTGACGGCGAAAAACTTAATGTACATTATTTATACTTCGGGATCTACCGGAAATCCTAAAGGAGTAATGATTGAGCATTTGAGTGGTGTTAATGTAATTCTCGATCACATAAAAATGTTTGAGATTACGGAGAAAGATAGTGTTTCCCAATTTACCTCGCTTTCTTTTGATGTTTCTGTTTGTGAAATATTCATGGGACTACTCGCAGGTGCCAAGCTTGTCTTAGTAGACAAAGAAACCATCAATGAGAGTGAACGATTTTTAAATTATATTGAAGCGAAAGGCGTAACAGTAGCGGGTTTACCGACCGCTTACCTCGGTGTCTTAGATCTTGATCGCTTGAAGTTCTTGCGCGTGATCATGACCGGAGGAGAAGTTGCCAACGTTGAACGAGCAGCTTATTGTGCTAGTTTTAGTAAGTTTTTTAACGTTTACGGCCCGACGGAATGTGCGGTGTGTATTACGGCCTACGAAGTAGATGCAGAGACGGATAAAGCAGCGACACAATTGCCCATTGGAAAGCCACTGGCCAATACTCAAATTCACATCTTAGATGAAAATCAACAGATTTTACCACCATTCGTAGAAGGAG
>CALFBG010000261.1 GCA_937951685.1 uncultured Saprospiraceae bacterium
ATCCCGATAAAGCATCTTTCGCCTCGTCAACTAAGTCAGAAAAACCGCCTTTCGCACCATCAACCGCATCGCCCGCTTTGTCCATCACCGAACCACCAACGTCTTTCGCCTTATTAACCGCATCGCCAGCCATATCCTTCGCACCGTCAACTACATCGCCAGCTTTATCCATCACCGAACCGCCAACATCTTTTGCCTTATCAAATGCATCACCAGCCATATCCTTCGCACCATCAACTACATCGCCAGCTTTATCCATCACCGAACCGCCAACGTCTTTTGCCTTATCAAATGCATCGCCAGCCATATCCTTCGCACCATCAAAAGCATCTTCCGCTTTATCCATTACTGAACCGCCAACGTCTTTCGCCTTATCAAATGCATCGCCAGCCATATCTTTCATTTTTCCACCAACATCTTCCGCTACGTCACCCGCTTTCTCCGCTGCATCCATTACTTTACTACCTACATTCTCCGCCATATCTCCCGCTTTATCTACAACATCCTCTGCTACATCCATTACTTTTCCCCCTACATTCTCCGCCACATCGCCAGCTTTGTCTACAACATCCTCTGCCATATTCTTAGCTGAACCAAATACATTTTTTAAAAAATCAAATAAGCCCATGATTGATAAATTTTAAGTTTAGTAAAATTTGCGTTACTGTTCATGAAGGATAGAAATTGCAGTAATAAGAAGAGTATATCAGACTCTTACAGCTTAATTTGCAACTATAAAAGTCTCTTTTACCACAACCTCTCAGCTAAAATAGTGAAAAAAATCAAGATTTTGACTCGAACTAACTTTAAAATAATTTCGATGCCTAAAACATAAGTTATTGCGGCGTGAATCAAGATTTAACTTTTTATCCAACTTCTATTTATAGGACTGGAATCGACGGATAAAAGTCACTTCTTGAAGGGTAAATCTAGTTTTCGATTTTTTATAAAAAAAAGAACTTACTACGCTGAACCAACTTTCTCCGCAGAAACAATCCGAATAAATTCCTTCGTCAAACTATCCGTCTGCATCTGATTTCTAAAAGCTTCCATTGTGGAACTATATCGTAGTTTCCCTTTATGAATAATTGCTAAATCATCACATAACAAGTCTACCTCACTCATAATGTGGGAAGAAAAAATAACCGTCTTGCCATCCTCTTTACACTGTCGGATCAACTTAATAATATTCTCTGCCGTCACAACATCCAAACCTGATGTAGGTTCGTCAAAAATAACAACTGCCGGATCGTGAATCATCGTCCGTACAATAGAGACTTTTTGCTTCATTCCGGTAGATAATTGACCGATTCTTTTTTTTGCAAAATCGTTCATGTCCAACATGGTAAACAAAGCTTCTTTACGTTGTCGAAAGCTATTCGCATCTACCCCGTACAAATCTGCAAAATATTTCACCAATTCGTTGGGCGTAAGCCGCTGATACAATCCCGTACTTCCAGTCAAAAACCCAATTTTTGCTCTCACTTGTTCTTCCTCCGCAACCACGTCGTGTCCCGCTACCTTGATCGTCCCAGAAGTTGGTTTCAAAATGGTAGCCAACATCCGTAAAGTAGTCGTCTTACCCGCTCCGTTAGGCCCCAACAACGAAAAAATACGCCCCGGTTGACAAGTGAAGCTAATTTGATCTACTGCGGTAATATCTTTAGCATCCGTCACGAGTTCCTTTCTTTGTTGCTTAGAAAGTTGAAATTTTTTACTCAGATTTTCAACGATAATCATATCTCTTGTTTTTTCCCAAATTAAACAAATAATACTACTTTTCAAGGGATTGCGCTACAAGAATCGCTATCTTCAAAAGATTGGTACAACGCAAAATATTAAGATCCCAACCATCTCTCCGTTTATTTCGTTTTTAAAAATAGCGTTTACCCACTGTAATCTTAATAAGAATCAGCAAATTTTAACAACTGCTTTAATCTTTCGTTAAATATTGGTAAATCTCCAATTCAAGCACTACCTTTGTTGTTAGGATTAATGAATAAACGTATTAATACCAATTTCAAGGAATTAGTCTTAGAATAGCCTACTTTCAAACTTTTAGTAAAAAATGCTATTCTTTGTTTACTACACAAATTTAAAACATGAAAAAAATTACAAAAATCTGCTTTTTTGTCCTCGCAACTTTACTGCTTTCTCAAACAAGTACTTTTGCGCAAAAATTTGGACACTTAAACTCTATGAGCATTCTCCAAGCACTGCCCGCACGAGCAGCTGCCGATAAGGAGTTAGAAACTTTTCAAGACAAACTCAACGCTGATTATCAAGTTAAAATCGAAGCGTTCAAAAAAGAATATGAATCTTTATTAAAAAGAGTTGAAGCGGGAGAACTTTCTGAAATGCAAAAACAAACGGAAGGTGCTGCGCTACAACAAAAAGAACAGAGCTTGTTACAAGAAGAGCGAGAGTTGATCCAAAAAGTACAGAAAAAAAGAGAAACTTTATTGAAACCGCTTTTAGATAAGGTTTCCAAAGCAATCAACGAGATTGGTAAAGAAAACGGATACACTTTTATCTTTGATACAAGCACGATGAATCTTATGCTTTTTGCAGAGGAATCAAGCGATGTTACTGCAATGGTTAAAAGTAAATTGGGTTTATAAAATAATAAACACTAAATCCTAAAAAGGGAGTTGACCAAGCGTCAACTCCCTTTTTTATTTGCGTATATTTTTAAGGATTAAAAACAGCAAGCTTAATACATACTAAGCTTATCCAATCAACGAATTTTACGCTGCAATTCAATAAAATTATATAACCCATTTCTATCTAAAACCCCCAACAACTTTCCTTCCGACCGAATAGGCAAAATACTGTAGCCTTCCTTCTGCATTTTTTCTAAAATCGTTTTCAGCGAATCTGCAGGATCAATGTATTCAAATTTAGGACTCAAATAATCAATCGTCAGTCTTTCCGGTGCTTTTTCTTTTATCGCTTCCAAGACAAATTCTTCGTGCAAAACGCCAATGATTTCATCGGCAAGATTAAAGACCAAAAAGCTACGTTCTACTCCTTTCTGAGATTCTGTAATCGCTAATTGCATTGGATCTTGTGCGTAGATTTTCTTGAAGTGTGAGCGGTAAATATCTTTCACGGTAAAACTGGTCAAAATTTTCTGTACCTGTACGTACTGCATCTCTTGTCGCGCAGAAAAATATAGAAACAAACTGATCGCTATCGTGAAAAAATTACCCAAATATAAACCCACCAAAGCGAGTAATATCGCAAAGCCTTGCCCTACGATCGTTGCCGTTTTCGTTGCACGGAATTTCCCCATTCGGATCGAAAGTAAGGCACGAAAAATACGCCCGCCGTCAAGTGGAAAAGCTGGGACTAAATTAAAAAGCGCTAAGCCTAAGTTTAATACGATCAGACTCGGAATGAAAATCAAAGCAGGATTTGCTTCTGGTCCTAATTTCAATAAAGTACTAAGCGTCCAATGAGAAGGCGAAACGATCAGAATAATCGGATATAACGCCACTGCAATTCCTAAATTAACCAAGGGACCGGCGGCGGCGATATAAAATTCCTGAATTGGTTTTTGTGGTAAACTCTCCAAGCGGGCTACGCCACCAATCGGCGAAAGAATAATATCTTTCGTCTTAACCCCAAAATGTTTCGCCGTCAATGCATGACCAAACTCGTGCAAAATAACGCAAAGAAATAGAGCAATGACCAAGCTTCCAATCCACAACATACCTTCTATCCCCATATTCCAATGTTGACCAACGTAAAACACCCACAAAAAAATTAATCCAAACGACCAGTGGAGTCGCACTGGAATGCCCGAATATTGTAAAATGTTAATGGTTCCTTTCATCAATCAATGCTACTAAGTCCGTTGAGAAATTGCAATCGTTATACAAATAAAATAATATCCTCGTTGCTAAAGTTGCTTTAAAGCACAAAAGGATTTGCCAAATTAAGTCAAATCCTTTTACACTATTATTTAAAATTAAGGTAATGCTGTGCCTAATGATAAGTACGTTATTAGACGTTTTCCATCGTAGATTTCATATCTGGCACATTCAATTGACCTTTGAGTAGATTTCTAGAAATTACCATTTTCTGAATTTCTGAAGTTCCTTCGTAGATCTGAGTAATCTTAGCATCCCGCATCAAACGTTCAACATGATATTCTTTAACAAAACCGTATCCACCGTGAATCTGAACCGCTTCTACCGTATGGCGCATTGCCGCTCCCGAAGCAAATAATTTTGCCATGGAACTAGAGCTAACGTAATCCATATTGTTGTCTTTCATCCAAGCCGCACGGTATACTAACAATTTTGATGCTTCGATATCTACTGACATATCTGCCAACTTAAAGGCAATCGCTTGGTGCTTGCTAATTGGCTTCCCAAAAGCCGCACGTTGGTGCGCATAATCTACTGACAATTCATAGGCACCACCTAAAATACCTAGCGCTTGTGCCGCAATACCGATCCGTCCACCCGTTAGTACTTTCATGGCAAACTTAAATCCGAACCCTTCTGGTCCAATTCTATTTTCTTTTGGTACTTTCACATCCGTATACATGATCGTAGTTGTATCCGAAGATCGAATGCCAAGTTTATCTTCTTTTGCACCAATCGCTACACCTTCTGAATCTGCTTCTACAATAAAAGCGTTAATGCCTTTATGTCCCAATTCAGGATTAGATTGTGCAATCACTAAGTGAAGCTTAGAAGTACTACCATTCGTAATCCAGTTTTTCGTACCATTCAAAACGTAATGGTCTCCGTGGTCAATTGCCGTAGTAGCCTGACTCGTAGCATCGCTACCCGCTTCTGGTTCTGAAAGACAGAAAGCCCCGATCCATTCACCGGTTGCTAATTTAGTAAGATACTTCAAGCGTTGCGCCTCCGTTCCGTAAGTTTCTATTCCCCAACAAACTAAGGAATTATTTACGGACATAATCACAGAGCAAGAGTTATCTACTTTAGATAATTCTTCGATAGCCAAGACGTAGGAAAGTGTATCCATACCTCCTCCCCCATATTCTGGAGAGACCATCATTCCCAAAAAGCCTAATTCGCCCATAGCTTTGACCTGATCGGTAGGGTAAACCATTTTAATATCTCGATCAATTACTCCAGGCTTTAATTCTTTTTGAGCAAACTCTCTAGCAGCCTCTCTTACTGCTAATTGTTCTTCCGATAGTTCAAATGTCATTTTGGTTTTATTTTAAATAAACGTTTTAAGCTGAGTGAGTAATTGCTTTCAGATAGAAGTAGTCAAAAACTAACTTCATAGTAAATACTAAGACAAAGTTGAATTGCCATTAAATTGTATTGGCACCTAATATAAGCCTTTCTATAAAGAATTAAAACAACACTCTAATCTCTAATGAATCTTTAGTAAATAATGAGCCTACCTTTCATAAAGGTTCACTCTTTTTATCATTTCACCACAAAATTAAACTAAGCAGCGGTCAAATACAATATTTTAGACTATGTTTTATGGGTTTCAGTGGAAAACGAGTGCTTTATTAGCGAATTTTCGCAAAAAATGACTTCCCGCTTAAGTTTTTGAGACAAAGGAGCGATAATAGTAAATTAAAACAAATGCGGTTAGTAATAAAAACAGACTCATAATACCAAATGCGTACACAATATTACTCCCTTGATGAAAAAAGCTAAGAGAGAAAAGTGACAGAAAAAATACCCGCAAAATCAAATGGCTCAAAAAGAAAATACTTCCTGCTCGTCCATATACTTGATTGGGAATATGAGAAAAAAGATAGGTTACTCGTAGTATTCGAGTTCCTGCATTCGCAATCCCCAAAACCAGCATCATGGCATAAAACAACCACATATTTTGACTTAGCCCTAATACTAAGAATAAAGCAAAAGTAGCCAAAGTCATAATGATAACAGCCATTGGGGTCGTAAGGTTTTTAAAAATCCAACGTATTGTTACTCCTGCGAAAACCGCTCCGAGCGCAAAGTACATTTCGGAGGCTGCAAAAACGTCGCCCGTCGCTAATAAATGGTTCTTAACATAAGGTGCAGCCAGAAAAAAAGTAGTGACCAGTACCGCCACAAAAATAGAATAGGAAGCAATCCCAAATAAAAGGATCTCTTTATTTTTTTGTAAATAATTAAACCCAATTTTCAATTGCGCCACCAAGTTGCCTGTTTCTATGGTTCTCAAAGCAATCGGTTGATATTTTAGCAATAAAATAATGGCAAACCCCACAAAATAGGTTCCTGCATCCAGTAGAAAAATTTCATGAATGGACCAAGGCATAATTTTGATTCCAAGATAAATATTCCAACCAAATAGATTTAGTGCGCCCGTCTCACTACCAACCAGCAGCATCGCCGCACAAGCACCAGCGAATACACTCGATAGTTGTCCTTGAATTTCAATGTAAGAAGTTACCTTGCCATAATACTCTTTTTCCGTAATTTCTTGAATAAAAGCATACAGATTAGGATAGTGAATATTATAATTAAAAAAGGTAATCATGAATACGAGTGCGACCATATACCAGGGCAAAGCCCCCCAATAATAGCCCATTAAAGCAATCAAAAGTAATAAACTCCCACAAACTAAGGTGACAACCATATAAATCTTCTTTCGATTGAAGCGATCTACAAAAGTGCCACTGTATGGAACCCAAATTAAAGAAATAAGACTAGTAATAACGTAGATGACACCATATTGCTCCAACGCTCCTTCTGCCGTAAAATACCACGGAATAGCAATCATGCTAATTCCTTGCGCAATTCCAGAAATAGAATTGGCAATAAACAATAAAACGATAGCAGAAAAATTCTTCAAACGACGGTAACTATAAAGTTGATTTAAAACTCAGGGTAAGAAATGCGATTGACAGGCTTTTGAGCCAATAGCTAAAGTTGCTTAATCATTCAAAAACACTTTTGGTATTTTGAACAACTTTTATATTAATTCGATCAACGTACGGAATGCTACGTATTTATTTTTATATTTTTCGGCGTGTGCCGCCTGCAATTGCACCGCGTGCTCTTTCTGATATTTTTCTAACAGCGCCATACTTTCGCAAAAATATTGCACCGAATAACTAATCCCATCCGATTCGTCTTGTCCTAAAATACGCCCCATTTTGTGTGAGACGAAGAGCCCCGTTTTCAACACATCCGGAATGTGTATCGTTTTCATCCATGCTAGCCACTCATCGTGCACGGAAACATCAATCTTAACAGTTACATTATATAAAATCATAAAAATTCAGAACTAAGTGCTAAGACAAAATTATTTTGCCATTAAATGGTGTTAGATTTTGATCAGTATTGAGGCACGAAAACCGCCCTAAGCCTTTGCTTAGGAAGGCTTTGAGTAACGAAAAGACTGGTCAAAAGATGATGCAAGTTAATAAGTAAAATAATTTGT
>CALFBG010000262.1 GCA_937951685.1 uncultured Saprospiraceae bacterium
TAGTAGCATCAACTTCCACGGAAGAGAAAGAAGAAGAAACTTCAATGTTAATTCCCGAGACGATGACACCTACAAGATCTACAAGTCTTGCTCCTAGCACGAGCGAAAATACGCCCATGGCACCACGATATAATATTGCTGCATTTTCAAATACAGCGAGTAAGATAGATGCAAATACAATTCCGGAAGAAGTAAGTATTCCTACTACGACAACTGCGCCTCCTAAAGCTCAACCGATCAAACAAAGAGATCGTCTGATTCAGATGGTGCGCAAACCAAGAATTAGTAAAAAGCGAAGAAAAAATTAGCACTGGTACTTGAGTAACGCTAGTTTTGCTTAAAGCGTTGCAAGGCCTCGACAAAGTTTTCTCGGTAGGTTCTGCCAATCGGTAGCACGATATTGTTGACGGTTAAACTACTTCTTTCTATTTCTTGGAGGTGAAGTAACGAAACCGCATAGCTCTTGTGAATTCTACAAATATGACTAGGAAAAATGCTTGCTAAGTCAGACAATGTTTGTCGACTCAAAATACGTTTTTGGGGAATATGATAAATAACGTAATTTTCATCTTTCTCTAAATACAAAATATCTTTCCAGTTCAACTTGTGGGTAATTTTTCCGCTTTTGACGTAGACCAAATTTGTTGCTTCGTACGCAACCTTCGTTTCGACGATATTGCTTTCCAAGGTTTTTCTTTTTAAAAGTTTTTCACAAGCTTTAAGAAACCTTGGAAAGCTAATTGGTTTTAGTAGATAGTCAATTGCTTCCAAATTAAAACCTTCTACGGCATATTCCGGATAAGCCGTCGTAAAAATCACGGGCGGTGGTTGACCGATACTTTTAAGTAGTTCTACCCCGGAGAGGATAGGCATATTGATGTCTAAAAATAAAACATCAACGGAGTGTTCTTGTAAATAATTAAAAGCTTTCAGTGGATTTCTAGTCTCTTCTACCAAGGTGATAAAATCTATTTTGTCAAGATAACCACGGAGTAATTCCACAGCTTTAATTTCATCATCAATGATCATTGCTTTCAGCATAGTCGTCGGGATTAAAGTACTGGATGGGGCAAAGCATCAAAATGAATCTGTAGCTCCGTGAAAAAAGTTTGATTAGATGCTTTCGTCGTAAAATGATGGCGACCCGGATAAATCATTGCTAATCTTTTTAAAACATTCTCCAAGCCAATTCCTTTCTCTTTGATCTCCTGTTCGCTTTTCGCAAAAAGGGTATTCGTCGTTTTAAAAATTAAAGATTGTTCCGTGACGTAGAGTTTGATGCTAATCAAACACTTTTGGTCAGGCTTGATTCCATGTTTAAAAGCATTTTCTACGATGGGTAACAAGAGGACTGGTGCCATTTTTTGCTGCAGAACTTCGCCCTCTAAAAGAAAAGAAATCGTGGTATCATCAATGCTTGCAATTCGTAGCTGTTGGATTTCAATGTAGTTTTGTAAGAGTTGAATTTCTTTTTGGAGTGGAACTAAATCGGAACTACTCTCGTAAGTCAAGTAATGCATAATGCCCGATAAATTTTCCAAGCTTTCTGCAATCTCTGTTTGATCTTTTTGCACCGCCATACTGTAAACATTATTAAGTGCATTGAATAAAAAATGTGGATTGACCTGCGCTTTCAAAAAGGCTAATTTAGTGTTTAGGTTTTCTGCTTGCAATTCGTGCCGTTGTTTTTCTTGTTGTAAATATAGCTTAATGAAACTAGGGAGAGAAGCGAGTGCAATGATAGAAAGTAGCGCAAAAGAATTACGGTAAGGATGTAATATGCTAAAAACCTTGAGTCTCGTGGTATCGTTATCGGGTAAAAACCAACTCATGAGATCTGCGTTGATAATTTTTTCTTCCAAGACCAGACTAAACCAAAAACTTACCGCGAAGCATAAAGCAAATTTCAAGTAATCTTTTTGAACAATAATATATTTGGGTAATAAATAATAAATGACAAAGTAAGTCAAGCCAATCGCAACGGGTAATCGAATGAGATTGTGCAGAATGAAGTATTCCAAAGGCGCTTTGCAGTAATAATCACCATTGGCGCGCCAAAGCAAAATGAGCACCCAAAATAATACGTGGAAAAGGAATTGCTTCATTCCTGTAAATTAGTTTTTTTTTGTTAATAAGCCATTAGAATTGACGGGAACAACAAAAAAATCGAGCTTAACAACCTAAAGCATCGGTAAGCAATAATTATTCGACCTAGCGTTCAATTGTACGCAATACTTGATTTTTATTAATACATTTGAAATAAGTGAGTTAATTTGCACGGCTACTTAAGTACTAAGACAAATTATTTTACTGATTAACTTGCATCATCTTTTGACCAGTCTCTTCGTTACTCAAAGCCTTCCTAAGCAAAGGCTTAGGGCGGTTTTCGTGCCTCAATACTGATCAAAATCTAACACCATTTAATGGCAAAGTAATTTTGTCTTAGTACTTAAGCTCTTTAATCCAGTATAAAAATTTCAACAAAAAACATAAATGCTACACCTCAACAAAAAATATAATTTTTCTAAAACTAAATTTTTATTATGCTTCTTTTTCGTAGGAATATTGCAAAGCAGTTTTGCGCAAATTACCATCACGGGAAAAGTATTAGATGAACAACAACAAGCAATCGAATTTGCTAATGTTTTGATCAAACAAATGAGTAAGGATTCGATTGTCAATAGTTGCATCACAGATATTGAGGGGAAGTTTAAGCTAGTCGTACCGGCGGATGAAAATTATCAATTGACGATTAGCTTCGTAGGGTACCAAGATTGGCAAAAAGAGGAAATCAACCGTTCTGTTGATTTTAGCGAAATCAAATTATCCTTAGCGGATAATTTATTGGCAGGCGTTACCGTAAGTGCTGCCCGAAAAATTATAGAACGAAAAGAAGACAAACTGATTTTCAACGTCGCGAGTAGTACCCTGAAAGAGAATTATGACGGGATGGAAGTGCTGGAGCGCGCACCAAATGTCATTGTCGAACAAGATAATATTCTCCTCCGAAACGAAGCGGTAACCTTGATGATCAATGGCAGAATACTAAATTTATCGGGAGAAGACTTAGCCAACTACATTAGAAATATTCGTTCGGAAGAAATCAAAAGTATTGAAGTGAAAACGCATTTGTCGGCAAGCGCGGAGGGGGAAAGTACCGGCGGCATTGTCAATATTATCCTAAAGCGAAAACCTGTAGGCTTTGATGGCAGCGTCCGAGGAGATTATGCCATTAATACCCAAGGTGGATTTAGGAACGGTGCGAGTATGAATTTTAATTATGGCGCAAAGCAATGGAATATTTATAGCAGTTACCGTTTCTTTGGAGAGGAACGAGCCGCAGTATCGGACGGCGATATCGTCTATAAAGATTCGGGAGATTTACTGCTGGAAGAAGGCATTTGGGAACGACAGCGACAGCGACATAATTATCAGTTGGGTTTTGTGATTGATGCAATTAAGAATCATGTTTTTGGAATGGAGTTTTACGGGACAAATTTCAAGAATATTTCTGATAATAATAACTCAATTCGGTTATTGAATAATAATGTTTTGCTTGATGCTGGAAAAGCCAAGGTTGACGGTTCTACCATTTTTGACTTATATAACCTTACGGCAAATTATACTTGGAAAATTGACACGCTAGGAAGTGTGCTGCGTGGCTTTGCCGATTTTTCTAATCAAGTGCTAGACGGTAAAAGCACGGCAATATCTAGCTACGAAGAGGGTTTGTACGAAGACAATACCGAACGAAATAATGCAAGCTCAAATACGACGATTTATGCGGGGCAAGTAGACGTAGAAAAATATTTTCTAAAAGGTTTTAAATTGGAAACGGGCACCAAACTTACGTTTACCCAACGAGACAATAGTTTAGAATCTGGTTTTTTGAGCAACGAAGAATGGGTTACAAGTGATCGTTCTAATGACTATCTCTACGACGAAAATGTGTTAGCGGTTTATGCTGCGCTCAGTAAAAAAATCGGGAAACGAAGTTTTGTGAAAATTGGCCTGCGGGTGGAAAATACGAATTTGAAACGGACGGACTTAAGGCAGGCAGGTATCATTCGTCAAAACTATACCAATTGGTTGCCCTCTGTTTTCCTTTCACACGATTTTACGGATCATCATTCCGTTTCATTTAGCTATGCGAAACGTTTGCGAAGACCTCCTTTCTTTAGAATCAATAATAACGTTATCAAGGTTAACGATTTTCGGTTTGAGTTGGGGAATCCTGATTTAACGCCAGAGTATGTGCATCGTTTTGGCTTGAACTTTAATTATAAAAAACAAAGTCTATCGGCGTATTATCACAAAACAGTAGATGCAATTAATGGTATTTATTTTCTGGAAGATCAAGTCGCTTTCTATAAACCTTTTAACGCGGGTTCCCAAACGCAACTGGGACTAGAATACAATCGTTCCAATAATCTGACGAGGTGGTGGTATTTGAAAGTACGACTCGGCGTTTACCAACGAAAATTTACGAACGAGGAAAACGTGGATAGCTTCGAAAGAGTCACCGGCGCCTTCAATTTGAATAGTGTTTTCAAAATCGACGAAACGACAAAAATAGATATCAGTGCCGCTTACCGTTCTCCTTCTGAAGATGCTTTTTATATCGCTTTCGAAACCTATAGCATCAACTTATTTTTACAAAAACAATTATTCGCCAAACGCTTGAATTGTAGAATTTATGTCAATGATATTTTTAATACCTTAATTTATAAATCGAGCAGACCTTTCGATAGCTTTACCTCGAACAACAGTTACAAGCCACCGACACAATCTGTACGATTTTGGCTTGGCTATAATTTTGCGAGTCGAAATAAAGTAAGTAAACGGCGTAATCAATCTAAAAATGAGGCGTTGAATCGATTATGATCAAGGCCGGTGCTTTCGGGGCATAAAAAAACGTTGCGAAAGTTTTCTCTCGCAACGTTTTTGAATTGATTTCGTGAATGATTTCGTGAATGTTAATCTTCCACAATATCTTCTGCTCGCAAATCTGCCGTTCGCTTTTTCTTGACGATAGCATTTGCCCGCATATCGTGATGTTCTTTACGACATTTAAAAACATCAATGGCCAAAAATAAGGCTTGTCGGAAAGAACGTGGATCCGCTTCGTTTTTACCCGCAATATCGTAGGCGGTACCGTGATCAGGCGAAGTTCTTACCACGGGCAATCCCGCCGTATAGTTGACGCCACCACCAAAGGACAAGGCTTTAAAAGGAGCTAACCCTTGATCGTGATACATCGCTAAGATACCATCGACTTTCTTGAATTGTTGAGAACCAAAAAATCCATCTGCGGGAAAAGGTCCCATGACCATCATTCCTTTTTTCTTCGCTTCAATAATAACCGGGCGAATCATCTTTTCTTCTTCGTCGCCTAAAAAGCCATCGTCTCCAGCGTGTGGGTTCAAACCTAAAAGTGCGATCATTGGTTTTTCGATGCCAAAATCTACTTCTAAAGTATGGTGGAAAATTTTGAGCTTTTGTATAATTTTTTCTTTCGTGAGTGCCGCGGCAACGTCTTTGATCGGCAAGTGGTTGGTAACCAAACCTACTCTCAAGTTATCGTCACTAACCATCAACATCAAACTTTCTTTCGTTTTGAAACTATGATTTAAATACTCGGTATGACCCGGAAATTCAAATCCAGCATTCTGCATTGCCTTTTTATTAATGGGTGCCGTAACGAGTGCGTCGATAAAACCATTTTGCAAATCGTTGGTTGCTTGGTCTAAAGAAATACGTGCGTATTTACCACTAGCATCCGAGGTTTTTCCGAGCGTAATGCTGACATTATCTTGCCAGCAAGTGATTACGTTTACTTTGTCTGAATGTACTCGATCTGCTGCTTTGGCAGCATGAAAAGTAAAATCTTCCAGCTCAACGATATTCTTATGATAAGATACCACTTTGGAAGAGGCATAAATAATCGGAGTACAAAAATTAAGGATTCTTTGATCGGACAAAGTTTTTAAAATAACTTCCAGTCCAACACCATTAATATCTCCAATACTGATTCCAACTTTTACTTTTTCCATATTATTTAACAGGTCTTTAGCTAATGAACAAGGTGCTAAGGTCGCTATTCCAGCTATCCTTGAGTAATCTAGTAATTTTTTAAGAAGTCATATATTAAGCGTACACCGACGCCAGTTCCTTCTTTTGTACGGTAAGCATCGGCAGATTTAAGATAAGCAGGTCCTGCAATATCAAAGTGTAACCAATTGTAATCCGTAAAGTGTTCCAAAAATTTACCAGCAGTAATCATGCCCGCAGTTGGGCCACCGAGATTTTTTAAATCTGCGATGTTCGATTTAAGCTGTTCGCCGTATTCTTTCCACAAGGGAAAAGCAACGAGTCGTTCAAAAACCTCATGACCACAAGCTTCTATTTTTTCTTTAGTTTTTTTAGGCGCATTTCCCATATAGCAAATGGCTTCTTGTCCGCAGGCTCGTACTGCTGATCCCGTCAACGTAGCAAAATCCATTACTAACTCTGGTTCGTAGCGCTTTGCATAGTGTAAGGCATCTGCCAAGACAAGTCTACCTTCTGCGTCGGTATTTAATACTTCCACACTTGTACCACTATACATCGTAATTACATCTCCCGGTGCATAAGCGTTATTACCCGGACGATTATCCGTAGCAGGCACCAAAGCAATCAAATGCAGCGGTAGTTTAGCCATTGCGGCGGCAGCCATTACACCGACAACTGTCGCGGCACCAGCCATATCACACTTCATCATATCCATCGAGTTCGCAGTAGGCTTCAAGCTTAATCCTCCGGTATCGTATACAATTCCTTTACCAACGAGTACAATCGGCTTTGTATTTTTAGCTTTAGGAGATTTCCATTCAAGAATATTAAAACGAGGAGGCGTGAAGCTTCCCATATTGACGGCGATGATTCCGCCCATCTTCAGTTTTTCTATTTTCTTTTTGTCAAAAACCTCTACTTTAAAACCCGTTTTTTTGCCTAGCGCTACAATTTCTTTACTCAAAGTTGCTGCCGTTAAGTAAGAATGTGGCTCATTGACTAAATCTCTTGCTTTACAAGTAGCCGCTAAGACAGCCTTGAGCTGGCTAAAAGCTGTTCGGGTAATCGCTGCGCCGTCCACTCGAATGGTTTTGAGAGCATTTTCCTTGTCCTTTCGATCATTGAAATACTTGAGGAATTGATAGTTACCGAGCACCATACCTTCGAGGAATTCAGGTGTTCGATTCACTTTCTGTCGATTGAGTATAGTAACTTTTTCGATTTTATAGTGAGAGAGGAGCGATAGCACTTCATTTCCTGCGATTCGTGCTTCTTCTTTGTGATAAGATTCACTTTCAGCATCCTTTAAATACTGAACAATTATACAGCGATTCTTTTGAGGCAAGAAAATATAAGGTACGTCTACTTTAGCGGATTGTTTTAAGAAATTCAGCTCAGTAGCATCTAAAAAAGAAGATGCCCACGCAAAATTGTTATTATCCGCCAAAATTATTAGGTTATCGCTACCTTTGTGGGTATTGGTGACCGAAATTTTGGTGTTCATTAAGATAAATTAATTTAGAATTCTAATTCTTTTACTTTTTTTCGCTAATATAATTAAATAACTTGACATTCAGGTTTTGAAGTTGGTTTAAACAACTCCAAAACATTGTCTACTCACTTATCCTCTTTTAATTTAAACTGAAGCAAATTGTATTGCAAAATGTAATTTGCCGATAAATAGCTCATTTTGAAGGCAAAAAAATCTTACGGCCAACATTTTTTGAACAGGGAAGATCTAGCTCAGCGTATCGCAGAGGGGCTTTCGTACATTGGGAAAACTAAAAAGATATTGGAAGTTGGTCCAGGAAAAGGGATGCTCACCAAATACTTAGAGGAACAAGACGCGGAGCTTTTTTTGGTGGAAGCGGATCGAGATATGGTCAGTTACTTGATGAAGCATTTCCCCGCACTCAAAGAACAAATCATTGCGGCGGATTTTTTGAAAGTCCCCATCGACGAAATTATCAAAGGAGAGTTTTGCTTGATTGGCAATTATCCGTACAATATCTCTTCTCAGATTTTATTTAAAATGCTGGATTATCGAGCACAAATTCCTGAGATGGTTGGCATGTTTCAAAAAGAAGTGGCAGAGCGTGTTGTCGCCAAACCGGGCAATAAAGTCTACGGCGTAATTAGCGTGCTGATTCAAGCCTACTACGAAGGAGAATACTTATTCTCGGTGCCGAAAGAAGCTTTTTCGCCTCCACCCAAAGTTGAATCGGGGGTAATTCGCTTGACGCGAAAAGCAGATACAGACTTAGGCTGCGATTACAAAATATTTAGACGAGTTGTTAAACAGGCTTTCTCGCAGCGACGCAAGATGTTGAGAAATACGATGAAAACTTTTGTCAAAGGCAATCCATTATTGGAGGATGCGTTTTTTAAACAGCGACCCGAACAACTTTCCGTAGCCGAATTTGTAAAGTTAACGAATTGGATCGCGAAGGAGATTGAAAACTAATTTATAGATGTCAGTGCTTGGATAAAATTCCTGTACCTTTGCCAATCAGTTGAAGGCTTAGGGGAACTTTTCCCAGCTAAAAATTGCTTATAGATTGTACGCTTTAATATTTTTGTATGAAGTTGTTTTAATAGGGTATCGGGACAAATGTCTCAGCATTTATTAACGCGTCAAAATTTTTATTAAAAACATATATGCTAGTATGATGAGATTAGAAGAAAAAATTACGGCAGATCTTAAAACTGCCATGAAAGCAAAAGATAAAGTTGCTTTGAGAGGGATTAGAGCCATTAAATCTGCTATTCTATTGATCAAGACAGATGGCAGTAACACCGATTTGGAGGAAGCCGGAGAAATCAAGCTTTTGCAAAAACTCGTAAAGCAACGTAAAGATTCGCTCGAAATTTATGAAAAGCAGGGACGAGAAGATTTAGCCGTCGTGGAGCGAGAAGAAATTGCCGTCATCGAAAAGTATCTACCGGAGCAAATGTCTCCCGCAGAATTGGAAGGGGTGATCCAAGGAATCATTGACCAGACTGGCGCTAGTTCCATGAAAGATATGGGAAAAGTGATGGGCATGGCGTCAAAGCAGTTGGCAGGAAAAGCAGATGGTAAAACGATCTCTTCCGTAGTGAAGCAATTGTTAAGTGTCTAAACTAAAAAATGATCCGCCATTCATATTGGTGGTACATAAAAAATAACGAAGTTGTTTAATAATTCGTAAACATTTTTAGTTGTTTTAAACAACTTCAACATAAAACTCCAATAGGTCATCGACTTGCTGGAGTTTTTTTTTAGGCTACGGACTGCACTTTTTTATACGGCAGGTTAGCTTTAGAAGTATTAGCAAATACTAAAACTGCTTGTAAAAGTGAGCCGAGAAATAGTTTTATATAAAAAAAATGCATGAATCTATAAAAACCCTTAGTTTTTCGCATAATACTGCCTTGATCTTGAGGAAATTACATAACTTTAGCTAGAAGTTGTATCACAAGATAATCCTAAAGATTAATCCCCCCTCTTCATACAACTTCTAGTAGTTGCAAAAATAAAAACGAATTATGAAAGGCGCAAAGTTAATACTTTGGAGTGCAAGTATCTTCGCTTGTTTACTAATGATATCAAACTGTACGGAAAAAGAAACGATTGTTGTTGAAGACAACGATGCCCCTACGCTGTACAATATTCCTTTAATCAAAATTCAAAACTACGTTAACCGAGTCTTCATTGATGTGATTGGTCGAGAACCGATCGATGGCGAAATGGACGCTGCGGTAAGTAAGTTGAAAAATGCGGATTTAGCTCGTTCTGCCCGGATTAGCTTGATCCATGAATTGCAAACGAGCGAAGTTTTTATCGAAGGCGATACTTCCTACGCACGGGCTTACTACCAACAGCTGTACAACATCTCCAAGGTGAAATTTTTGGAAGGCGTCTCGGAAGTAAAACTTAGACAGGAATTTTTGAACACCGCAGATACGCAAGCAGATGTAGATCGGATTTTAGCCCTACTTTCTGCTCGACAGGATATGCAAAATGGCGAGATTACGATTGATCAATTATTCGGTAGAATGATCCACAATATTGTCTACGATCAGATCAACATGAATAGTTTTAATTTTGTAAATGCCAGCTTCGATAATTTACTGTGGCGTTACCCTACGGACGCAGAATTTACCGAAGGGTATAAAATGGTGGAATATAATACCGCTGGAGAAATATTCGATCAAATCGGGCAAACCAAGTCCGATTACGTTGCCATCATGATTAACTCCAGAGAAATGTTTGAAGGCATTCTAATCTGGACGTACCAACAGCTTTTGTCGAGAAGACCAACTACGGAAGAAACGTTTTTTCTGCTAGAAGATTTTTATGACCATCGAGATATTAGATTGATTCAACAACACATTATGTCATTAGATGAATACGCCAATTTCTAAAAACGAAAAAAGTCAGTACACGGTGTAGTAAGTACCGCTCAAATTATTATAATTTATGAATCAAAAAATGAAAGTGCTATCGCTGCTTTTGCTTTGTTTGTCCCTGTGGACTTGCAAAGAAGAATCTTACATTTATGAAGTCAATGAAGTGCGCGTAGCGTCTAGCAATACGGATAAAACCAAAGAAAAAACCAAAGAACAATATCTCAATATTGTTTATGCTAATCTTTTTCAAACGGCACTCAGTCCCAATAAATTAGTGCAAGCATCAAACGTGGTAGAGTCGATCGGCGATAAGCAAGTTGCGTACGAAACAATTCTTGCGAAGTTCATGAAAGAGGGTAATGTAGTGCTACCAAGCAACGCGAGTATGCGTGCGGACATACCCAAGTTTATCATTGAAACTTACGAGCGATTCTACGTGCGAAAACCCACGGAAGCGGAAAAAACTTTTTTTGTAAACTATATAGAATCTCATCCTAATATTACCCCCGAACACATTTATTTTTCTTTTGCGAGTTCTGATGAGTATTATTATTACTAAGCTTTAGCTCAATAAATAGTAAGTATTTTTAGAGACGATCAACTTGCCTGTTAGCTCAAGCAAAGCATCATTTTTTAAGTATTAAAAGTATAATTCTTTCGAATATGAAACGAAGGTCATTTATAAAAAAAGCAGCACTCACTACCGTTGGCACGATGGGGATTCCTTACATCTTACCTTCGGGAAGACTCTTTGCGACGACGAATCCTCCAATTGCCGAACACGTCGTATTGGTGCTTTTTGCAGGAGGTGTTCGACAGCAAGAATCAGTAGCACAACGTTACCTTAGTGATAGCCAAGGCTTAAATATCCAAGGCAATCCAGTAGAAGGAAATATCATGTATAATATGCTAACTGGAGCAGTACCCGAAGTGAAAATCGTTTATGGTACCGATAGCGTTGGTGGTCAGCCAGGTGGTTTACCGATTAGTCCAATCTTGGAAACGCCCTTAGATCAACAAGGGATTTTATTTCCGGAAGTTCGCTTTTCCTCCGGAGGAACGGGGCATTACACGGGATTAAGTACCGCTGTTTCTGGTAATTATGGGCTTACACAAGGGTTGCAGAATCGACCACCGAATCCAACGATCTTTGAATACCTTCGGCGCTTCGGTGGGATGAAGGGAACGGACTTATGGTTTATTGGTAATGGAATTAATAACTCCACGCCGCTACTCAACTATTCTGCTCATCCTAATTTTGGTTCGCAATATGGCGCTAATTTTTTTGCACCAAACATCACTTTCGGTTCGCCTGGAGATGCCTTTTTGAAAGGTGCAAAAATTTATCACCCCGAAGAAGAACTAGACCCGATGCGGGAGATGCGCGCGTTCTTGAATCAATCTTTTATGCAAGAAGGGAAAGCTATTCCTAATCTCAACAACACCGAAGAAGAACAAGAAAATATCAAAGCTTTTATCAAGCAAACTTTTGAAAAAAGAGATAATAATCAAATCGAATTTCCTCTAGTGACGGACAATGGAGATTTAGAGACAATTGGTTACGCAACGGAAGTAATGAAACATTTCAAACCAAAGTTAACGGTGGTCAATATGAGTGCTTCGGATAGTTGTCACTCTAGTTTTACAGATTACTTACGAGCAATGCATCGTAGTGATCACGCCGTTGGACATCTTTGGAATACGATTCAGCAAGGCAACGGTGGCGCCGGAATTCCAGGTATGAAAAATAATACCGTAATGCTGGTCATGCCCGAACATGGTCGTAATGCCGAGCCCAATGCGATTACCGATCAAAATGATTGGTTCTCTTTTGACCATGATGGTGACTTAAATTCACGCAGAATTTTTACCATGATGGTCGGTCCGGGAATTGATGGTAATTTGAAAATAGGAAGTGAGGCCAATCCCGTCGGAGATGCATCGGATTTAGTGCCAACGATTGCAGAAATTTTAGGGATTAAAAATGATGTTATGGGACAAGGTTTATTACATCACGATGCGATGTCATTGTTTGACCGAATCTAAGGTTTGCGGTTTAAAACCAATTAGAGATTGTCAAAAGCAATAGGAAAAAGCGCGGAAGTTTTTATGGGTTTTAATTAAACAACTTCAAGGGCATCGATCAGCGTATCAAAATAAATAAATAGTGAAACAAATTTTAATACTAATGATACTGGGCAGTTTGCTACTGTTGCACACAGCGTGCGATACTAAAAGTAGCGATAATCCTTTTGATGAAATCGAAAAAGAAAAGCCTAGTGACCAACCAGATGTTAACCTTGATGCACAAAGTATCGCAGGCTTGCATGCTAATATCTTTAAACCAACCTGTGCCAATTCAGGTTGCCACGATGGAACTTTTGAGCCTGACTTTCGCACGATTGAAAGTAGCTACAACTCTTTAGTGTATCATCCCATTATCAAAAATGATCCACAAGGAAATTACACTTATCGAGTGCTGCCCAACGATCCAGATGCTTCCGTTTTAATGGCGCGGCTGACTTTTGATATTGACAATAACTCAGGTGTCATGCCTTTGGTAATAGAACCCGATTCTGACTGGGAAATTCAACGGGAAGCCTACCTCGAAGACGTACGTGCGTGGATACAAGCAGGCGCAAAAGACGTCTTTGGGAATAGTCCAAGTGGACCGGGGAATGCACCACCACAAATGGATGGCGTAGTTGGTAAAACGGGAAATGGCAATTGGCTAGGCAGAGAAGATGCTGGACAAGGAGCCTTTCGAATTCCACAATCTCAAAATACGGCAGATTTTTATTTTGCTTTTAAAGATGACGAAACGGCTGCGAATAATCTGACCTTCAATAAGATTAAGTTTTCTGCGAGTATTAATGATTTTGAAAATGCACCGCAACTAGATTTGGATTTACTGAGTGCGCCAATCGCAGCAGAAGGATATTATACCAGCGGCGATATTAATTACTATCATAAAATTACACTCAACCCGCTAGACTATGCCTCGCTAGGAGAAACCGTTTTCTTTCGAGTATACGTCAAAGATGCAAATAATCCAACTACCGAAATACCCTCAGACGATGGAACATACTATATCAAAACTTATTTCTCTTTTACGATTATTGAATAATGACGAAGACTGCTAAAAATAATTTCCTATTCCTCACACTAGGAATGCTTACACTTGGTTTTTCGTGTACGAAAGTGTCGGACGAACCAGCCTTTGATACGCAACCTCAAATAGAGTTGTTATCAATCTCTATGGATACCGTGCTGCAATTCGTGCATCCCATCAACTTAAAAGTAAAGTACAAAGATGGCGATGGCGATTTGGGCAACGGTGATCCGGATGTCAATAGCATTTTTTTTCAAGACCAACGCCTGGAAAAAGAAGATAGTTATTACCTCGCTCCGCTCGCACCAGAAGCTGCGAAGATTTCAATCGAAGGTGTTTTGGACGTAGAGATTGCACCACCTTTCTTGTTGGGGAATGGTAGTACCGAAAAAACGACCTTCGAATTGTATCTCGTTGATCGAGCCGGAAATAAAAGTAATGTCATTCAGACGGAAGTCATCACGATTTTAAAAGAGTAACTAAAGAGATATTAATAAAGTCTTCAATGTGACGCATTATTTATTACTCGGTATAATATGCCTAACTGTAGCGCGTATCAATTGTAAACAAACATGAAATTAAAGATTAGCACTTTTGCAATTTACTTATTGACGATGTTCGGTGTGGTCCAAATGTTGCCAGCACAGCCTATTTACAACATGAGTAACCTAGTTGTTGATGATTGCGAAGGAATTTTATTGGATAGTGAAAATGGAGACGTAGCAGGAACTTACGATCACAACGAAGATTATACTTTTTCAATTTGTATTCCTGGCGTCGACGAAATCACCTTGGAATTTCAAGCTTTTTGTACCGAGGAAAATTTTGACTTTCTTACTTTTTATAATGGTCCAGATACGCTGTCGCCACAAATTGGACCATCGTATCACGGAGATGTTGATATTCCCGATATTACCGCTACTAATGGCTGCCTAACGATTCATTTTATTACAGACCCAAACGTAACTTGTACCGGTTGGTACGCCGAATGGAGCATCGAAGTAACCGAACCCGTGCCACCGAATATTTTACCCATCCCAGATTTACCCTGCGAAAGCAATAGCCTAAGTATTACTTTTGACGAACAGATTCCTTGTGATTCTATTTATCCCGCAGCTTTTGAAATCACAGGACCGCAGACGCCAAGTATTATCAGTCCAACGTCCTCACCCTGCAATGGAACTACAGATATGGTCGATCTCGTTTTTGATCCGCCGATTACGCAAAGTGGTAATTATCGAGTACGCTATACTAGTTATGCCTACGATGAATGTGGTCGATTATATGTCTTACAATCGGATGGTTTTTTTCAAGTAGTAGATTGTCCATTATCCGTAACACTGACCGCGGAAGATTCTACGCTGTGTGCAGGAACTTGTACTTTCTTAAATGCGGTAGCAGAAGGTGGTGATCCGAATACTTATAGCTATAGCTGGACCCCAGATCAATCGGATAGCAGTCGACTTGTCATTTGCCCAACACTTCCAACTACCTACAGTGTTACGGTAACGGATGCCCAAGGTGCAACGGCCAGCGATATGATTACGATTACCCCACTTCCTTTGCCCGTGATTGATAATGGAGATCTAAGCGTTTGCCAATCAGATCCAGTTTTTGCCTTGACGGCAAATCCACCGGGAGGAGAATGGTCGGGACTTGGTATCGAGGAAGCTGCCACTTTGAGCGGATGGTACGATCCTAGTCTAGTTGGTCAAGACCGAGATACCGTTACGTATACGGATACCGACGGTTGTAGTTCGCAGATCATAGTTTCAATTACGCCTTTGGATGTAGGGACGGATGATGCCGCTTGTCCTAATACCGCTGCGTTTTTCGTTTCGGGTGGTTTGCCCGCAGGAGGAACTTGGTCGGGACCGCATATTCAAGCCGACGGTTTATTTGATCCAACAACCGAAGGAAGTTTCGAAGTAAGCTATACGCATCCTAACGGCTGTGTAGGAAGTAAAATGGTGAACGTGGGAAATATTGTCTTTCCTGTGATTGATACCTTGTGCCAGAGCGCTGAAAGTTTTGAAATCGCCGTTACACCTTTTGGTGGAGAATGGTCGGGGCCGGGGATTGAAGACGCAGAAACGGGGCGCTTTAATCCCGAAGAAGTTGATCCAGGAACGATTGTGTTAAACTATACGATTAATGGTTGTACCGACTCAATGGAAATTTTTATTAAAGAAATATACGGTGGAAATGATTTTTCTACTTGTCCCGACGAAGCTCCTTTTCAAGTGCCTGGCGATTGGAATCCGCAAGGAGGAACTTGGTTTGGTACAGGCATCACGGATGCTTCAACGGGATTATACGATCCGAGTAATTTGCCAGATGGCTTTCGAGATTCCTTGAGCTACGTGGTCAACGGCTGTGCTGCGAGTAGAATTGTTTACGTCATCCAAACGGAAATTGGAGTCACTGAAACTTTGCAATTTTGTTTGGGAGAGGAAGCGTTTGAACTATCAGATGACAATGTAGATATTCGTCCTCGAAGAGGAACTTGGCAGGGAAACGGCGTGGTACAATCGGCAGATGAGGATTGGTTTTTTGATCCGAGTGTTGCGGGGACAGGTATTCACAGCTTAGTTTTTACGGCGAATACTTGTAGTGACACCTTAATGGTAGCCGTACATCCTACTCCAATCATTGCACCACTTAGTATTTGTGAAGCAGCAGGTCCGGTTAGCTTGAGTGTCGCTCCTGCGGGAGGACTTTGGTCTGGAACGGGAATCAGTAATGTAGAAGCGGGTATTTTTGATCCGAGTATTGCGGGCGTTGGTACACATACCGTTTACAATGAGCAAAACGGTTGCGTTGGAGAACGAGAGATTATCGTATTTGCCTTCGAAGAGGCGAGCATCGAAAATTTAGCTGCGCAATATTGTTATCAAGATATTGAGCTTGTTCCAACGGTAAATCCTGTTGGTGGAACTTTAACGGTTGATGGGATTCCGGTTACTACTTTCAATCCTGTAGCGGCGGGACCAGGAACACACATCGTCAAGTATGAAGTTGGAACGGGGGCTTGTTTTACCGAGGCGACAATGATCGTAGAAGTTGGAAGTCCGATAGACTTAACGATGGCTTTCGAGCAAGATTCTATCTGTTCGGGTACAGGCATTACAATTGCTGCGGAAGCTTCTGGAGGAAGACCTTTTGCTAACTTTAGCTATACTTGGAATCAAGGCTTAGGCTTTGGACAATCGCACTTTATTTTACCAACGAGTACCAAAACGTATACCGTGACCGTTAGCGATGGTTGCTCTGTGGATCAAGTAGGTGATTTGACCGTGTGGGTACATCCGAGTATTCAGACGAGCTATTTTACGGGAGAAGCAGTTTGTTTTGATGATAGTACTTTTGCGACGATTGAAGCGGTGTCACCGGGAGATTATAGTTTTGTGTGGGATACGGAACCACCAACGGAAGGAAACACCTTAATTAGTTATCCAACGAATTACGTGGTTACGGTGACGAATGATTCTACGGAATGCTCGGTAGAACGAACCGTTGAGTTACCCGGCTATAATTTGATCAAGGCAAACTTTGGCTTGACGCCAAACGTAGAGTGTATTTCGAGTTTGCACCCCGATATTGAAATATTAGATTTTAGTGTTGGTGCCACGACGGGCTATTGGGATTTTGGCGATGGGAAACGAGTACCTTACGAATTTGGTGAAGACCTTAGTCATAGCTACGCCGATACAGGAAACTATGTAATTACCTTATCTATCGAAAATGAAGGTGCTTGTCCTTCCGAATTTCAGCGCGTCATTTGTGTGAAGCCAGAACACCGTCTTTTTGCTCCGAATGCGCTCACCCCAAATTATGACGGAAAGAATGATTTTTTCAAATTTGTGGGCGTTGGAATTAATAAAATAGATTGGCAAATTTATGATCGCTGGGGACAATTATTGTTCGAAGGTCACAGCATGGATGACGAATGGGATGCCCATTTTAAAGGAAATAAAGTCAAGCCAGGGGTTTATACTTACATCGCAAAATACAGTGCCGATGGAAACCCAAAAGAAGCCGTATTGCAAGGACTTGTTACAGTAGTTTATTGAGCAAATGTGTTTTTATTCTTCCAAATCTTCTAGCGCTTCAAAAATATCGTCTAATTCGTCGTAAGACTTAAACCCTACTTTTTCTTCGGTGCCACCTTTCACATTAAGTCCGTGTAAGGGTAATGCTGTTAGCATCTTATCTATTGCTGCGGGCTGGAAATCTATGCTAAGGATGCACGAATGCGTTTTACAAACAGCCTGTAAGACACCAAGATCAAAACTAGGATCTTCCTGCAACATTTCCCAAGAGATTCCATTTTTATCAAAATTTAGCAGAAATATATTGACGTAAGGAGCAAATATTGCTAAATGCTGAGCTAAGGTACTAAAAGCGGTATTTTTTTCAATAATGACCTCTTTGACGATAAACTGCGTTTGTAGCGCTTTAACTTGGTCCAATTCGGCGTGCATACTAAGCTGAATACCGTCGAGTGCTAACAAGTCGATAGCGCCAAGGATTTCCTCAGTGCTTTGTAAACCAAATTCCCCGATGATTTTTGGTCCTTCAATCCAAGCTTTAATGGCGTTCATCGCTTGAATAGACAAGTAATTTTCACTACTCGGATCAAAGCAAAATCCTAACCATTCTACGCCCCAAGCGGCAAAATATCGAGCATCGGTCAAATTGCTAATTTGGCTTGATTTAATTCGCGTTTTTAGCATTTATTGCAATTCTATTTGATTAAAAATTAATTTCGTAAAATTTTATTCTATTTGATGAACTATTCTAAAGAATTCATCGTTCCTATTATTACCCTTCGATTGGTGATGGTAATTCGACGAGATTAAGGCATAATATTTGTCTTAATTATTATAAGTAAAATGTGTAATTAAACAAAGCCAGCAATTGAACGACTTTTCAAATTTGTGGTAAACAGCGAAAGCTACCTACTTATTAATTATATCCATTACTGCTCTTCGTATTGTACCAACTATTTGACAAAACCAATGAACTGCTGATTATTTAGGCAAAAGTACTTATTTTGGGAGTATCGTTAATCAAATTTGTTGCAAATGAGCAAAAAAAATTACTACCAAGATGTATTTGAAGTAACCAAGCTAATTCCTCACGGTCGGGTCAGTACGTACGGCGCGATTGCGAATTACTTAAGCTTGGGTTCTGCCAGAATGGTGGGCTGGGCTTTAAATAAAAGTTTTGTAGAAGAAGGCGTTCCTGCTCATCGAGTAGTGAACCGAAAAGGAGAACTGAGTGGAAGAATCCATTTTCCTAGTCCAACCATGATGCAGGAATTACTAGAAAGTGAAGGTATTGAAGTCGTTGATCATGTGATTAGAGACTTCAAAGCTAAATACTGGAGTCCTAGCGAAGCATTAGGCGAAGATTAAGCAAACAAGTTATTAAACTATAAAATTATTACACTAAAGCAAAATATTACGAGTACCTCCTACAATTCGCAGACCAAACACTTATTCGAGAAAAATCTTTAATCGGATGCCGAAGCCGAAGGCTCGCGTATCGCAAATCTGGAGGATATTATGAAAGCACACACACTGACTTCACTATTATTACTTGTACTTGGACTCTTGTTTTTTTGTGGTGCAAAAGATACCGATATTTTGTACTGGAACGCTGATCAACGCTTAAGTTGGGATGATTTTGCGGGAGCTCCTCGTTTTGATTACGAAGGCGTAGCAGCTCTAACGTCTTCGGGGATTGTACATTATAAAGGGTGTAAAGATAATATTATCAATTATCGCGTACGGGCTTATTTTGAAAAACAAGAATCGTGGGTGAAAGAAGAGGCGCTTACGACTCATCATTTAAGACACGAACAATTGCATTTTGATATTACAGAACTATTTGCTCGCAAATTGCGTAAAGTACTTTCGGAGCGCGCTTTTAAGTGTGGGCAAGAAGAAGAATTTGAACTTTTTGTAAGTGCTTATTTGGAGAATTGGCGAAACGAGCAGCAAAAGTACGATCTGCTTTCTCGGCATAGTATGGATCGAGCGACACAAAAAGAATGGTATTATAAAGTTGCGATGGAGTTGTCATTATTAGAGGATTTTAAAGAACCTTAAAAAAATTTAACAAATCTATAGCTGAAGATTTTACAATTTTTCGAAAATTATTTAGTTTTGTAAGTATGAAAATGAAAATAAATATCGCGTTCTTTTTGCTTTGCTGGATGGCAAACATAGCTATTGCACAAAGCCCAATCGGTACTTGGAAAACGATTGATGACGAAACAGGAGAAGAAAAATCTCACGTAGAAATCTACGAAAAAGATGGAAAATTGTTTGGAAAAATTACCAAACTACTCAATGCGTCTTCTACGACCTGCTCTAAATGTAGCGGCGATCGACAGGGGAAACCTTTAGTAGATTTAGAAATCCTATGGGATATGGAAAAGCAAGGAGACGTGTGGAAAGGTGGAAAAATATTTTCTCCGACAAAGGATAAAGAATATCGCTGCAAAATATGGTTTGATGACGGAGAAGGGGCAGCCCTCAAAGTGCGTGGCTACTATTTTGGTTTTTTCCGTACACAAACTTGGTTTCGCGTAAATTAAATGAAAAGTCTGCTTTTGAGATAAGTATTTTAGTAAGTACTAATTTCAAAGCATTAAAACATTCAAGCCGATCGTTTAGCTAGAAAATCAGAACTTAAAACAGCGTATGCGGTCTGAATGCCAAGCGCTTATCTCCGACGGAGCAGCTCCTTAAAAACAAATTCATAAAAAAATAAAGCCCAAACAATATTTGTTTGGGCTTTTTAGTTTTATAGGTGTTAACGAAGCAACGGATATAAACAATTAAGGTCTGGCTACAAAAAAACGTAGTGACCTATGATAATTGTTAACGAGTTGGTTCTTATTTTTTCATTCATTCAAATTGTTATGTATGCAGCAAAAGTTTACAAAAAATCAGTTAGTGAAGTATCTCTACAAAGAAACTAGCGCCACTGAAACGCTTGCTATCCACGAAGCGATCAACGAAGATTGGAATCTTTCTGAGCAGTATGAAGCATTGCAAATTGCGAAGCAACAATTGCCCAAGGCTGTTTTTCAACCTTCTCGATCAAGTATTCAACGGATTTTAAGCCACAGTGCCAACACCGCTGTCCAACGGACACACCATTAAAGAAACGTAGTGTAATACTTGGCTAATGCCCTCAGCCCTTGCGCATAAAATATGCGCAAGGGCTTCGTATTTTTAGGAAAACGAAAACCTAATTGTTAGCACTTCTTAAAGCTTTAGGAGAAGGGATTCCATTCCGCAAAATCTTGATTGCTATCGTTCTCCTATATACGGATAAAGTTGAATCCTTTCCAGATTAGCTCGTAATGAAACGCTAAGTGACTTCCAGTAGCTATTCTATAAAATTGTTTCCTTATTGGGTTTAAGTTTTAAAATAACTTCACTTTATTAAAGGATTCTTTTTCAGGAAAGATCTTTTTTGATTAAAATATACGCAATATAGTTATATTTTGGCGATATTAGGCTAATAAAATCACGATTGTAAAAAAATAAAACAAAATTTGTAACTTTTTTCGTTATATGCTTGCAATTTCTAAACAAAAATTTTATATTTGTATCGTCATCAAACAAAAAGTTGAATCAGTGGTCTGAGTAGCAACTTTTTGTACTCACAACTAAACTTTAAAATAATGTCTAAAGAAAAAGATTCAAAACTAAAAGCCTTACAACTCACCGTCGATCGATTAGAAAAAACTTATGGTAAAGGTATTGTCATGAAGCTTGGAGATAAGCAAGTTATTGATGTAGACTCGATTCCAACGGGTTCCTTAAGCCTTGACATTGCCTTAGGAGTAAATGGATTTGCGAAAGGTCGAATCATTGAAATTTATGGGCCAGAATCTTCTGGTAAAACTACTTTAGCAATTCACGCGATTGCAGAGTGTCAAAAGCAAGGTGGAATTGCTGCCTTTATTGATGCGGAGCACGCTTTTGATCGTTCTTATGCAGAAGCTTTAGGCGTAGATACTGAAAACTTATTAATTTCTCAGCCAGATAATGGAGAGCAAGCTTTAGAGATTACGGAGAACTTGATTCGTTCTGGTGCAATAGATATGATCGTTGTCGATTCGGTAGCGGCATTAGTACCAAGAAGTGAAATTGAAGGAGAGATGGGAGATTCTAAGATGGGCTTACAAGCTCGGTTAATGTCGCAAGCAATGCGTAAGTTGACGGGAGCTATTGGTCGTACAAATTGTTGTTGTGTATTTATCAACCAGTTGCGAGAAAAAATTGGTGTGATGTTCGGAAATCCTGAAACGACAACGGGTGGTAATGCGCTTAAGTTTTATGCTTCCATGCGTATCGATATTAGAAAAACAGGTTCTGCGATTAAAGATAAAGATGGTAACGTCGTTGGGAATCACGTGAAAGTAAAAGTAGCTAAGAATAAATTAGCTCCACCATTTAGAATCGCATTATTTGATATCATGTACGGGGAAGGTATTTCTAAAACGGGAGAGATTGTAGATATTGGAGTTGATCATGATATTATTCAGAAGAGTGGTGCATGGTATAGTTACGACGGTACTAAGATTGCTCAAGGTAGAGAAAGTGCGAAGCAGTTCTTCCGTGATAATCCTGAAGTAGCGCTAGAAGTTGAAGCAAAAATCAAAGCTGCAATTACAGGTTCAAATGAACCAGAACCAGAAGCGGAAGACAATGGTAAAGCAACGGCAAAGTCTGCTAAGGCAGAAAAAGAAGCAGTAAAGTAATTTGTTAGTTTTTAACTAACAAACAGCCTTAACTAAATATTTTAAGTTATCGTACTCCTACTAGTAGCCGCTGCTCTTGTTGATTGTACGAGCTAATTTTCAAATCCCTCGGAATCTTGTATTTCGGGGGATTTGTAGTTTTATAGTATTAATATTGGATACTTTTGTTTATTGCCTTTGGTACGCCGATTGAAGTTGTCTTCGCGCTGGTCTGTTCGGTGAGGATTAGGTTTCTAACTTCAGCCTTTCCGCAATCTCCTTATATATTACCTGATTTATAGATAGAAGTTGTTTAAAAATAGATCTTAATACCTACACCTGCCTGCCTGCCGGCAGGGCTAAAGCATTGCAATCCAGTACTTCAGCTTTTTCTCGTCACCGCAGCTACGGCTGCATAAATTCTGAACAGCATTTACCGCTTGCGGATGGGATGCAA
>CALFBG010000263.1 GCA_937951685.1 uncultured Saprospiraceae bacterium
TAGTGCGTACTAGCCAATAGCTCATTATGCTCCGGATCTCCTTTGAGCACTTGTATTTCTCCATCCTGATTCAAATCCGCAAATCGAACCCTGACGTTGCCTAAATGGTCTTTCAGAAAGTATTCAAAATATGCTTTTTGTACATCGCCCGCTTCGTTGCGGTCGTAAACGTAGCGACCTTCTTCGTGAGCAATACTTTGCAATTGTGAATTTTCGTATTCCGCTTCGCTGAGGTAATGACGAGTGACCGGTGCCTTGCCATTTTCAAGGACTACCGTTTTTAACTTGTTGCCACCAGCATCGTAATAATTATGCATTTCTCCTTTAGCGGTACTGATCCGCGTAGGTAAGTCAAAATAACTATACTGAATGTGGTTGATTGCTTTCTTGGAATCTGAAATTAGATTTCCAGTATTATCATACCCGTAACTACTACTACCGGTAAAGCCTTTGGCAACGCCATCCGCATTCGCCTCATCACTTACCGAAGATAGTAAATTACTGCCGTTTTCATAACCTGTATAGCTCAAATTATCAATTAATCCGTAAGACGGTAGGTCATCTGTCATGGTCGTTAGTCCCATGCGGGTCAAGCCTAAAATATTTCCACGGGCGTCGTAACCAGTGATTTTAACATCGTATTTGCTGTCTGGGAAAAGATTACAATGGGTATTATTGTTTGCGCCGTAATTAGCCGCCGTCAAGCGATTGTTCGCATCGTAGTTGAAACCGTAGGCTTGCATCGCTGCTCCCTTCACGCGCCATTTGACCCAAGCAATATTTCCGTTGTGTTGAGGTGGCGCATTTAGGACGTAATTTGGACTTTCGTAAAAAAGCTCCATGCCAAATAGTTTCCCTTGGAAAGGACTTGAACTACTCGTTAGGGATGTTGCTATTTGCGTAGCGAGCTGGCTAAGGAGCAAGTCTTTTTCTGTGGGATTGTAATCGCTTAAGTAAGGGGCAATCTCTTGCGTCAGTATTGCAACAACTTGATCTGCGTCGCTATTTTCCGTAAGGTAAATATTTTTATGGTTGGTTAAATTCAGTTCTTTTGCATCCGTAAAACCATTCAGGGGAACTTGAGTGGTTACGGCACTGAGTTTTGTTCGCTCTTGCCCGTTGTGTTCAAAATTATGTTTTTCTAATTGAATGGCAGTTGGTTCTTTATTGACTAATTTGTCTTTATGATAACTAACGCGTAACAAGCGGGTTTTTTCTTTATCGTGATCACATTGCGTCGGTGCAGGTAAACAAGCTTTTCCATAGTCAAAAGTACTTTGAACACTATTAATGTTAGTCAACCAACCTCTACCATTATAAGCATAATCTATCTCCTGAATTCCATTTCCAATTTGTTTGGTGATTAAATAATCCTTGTCGTTGTAATCCAATTGATTAAGGACTTGTTGCTGGTTGCCGTAGCTAAATCGTGTTTCTCGTAGCCGAATCCCTTTCGGGAAAAGATAGTTTTTTTGTATCGGGGAAAGTGCAACACCATCTGGTCCCGTAATGGTTTTAACTTCTTGAATAATATTATTCAAAGCATCGTAGTCAAATACATTTTCTTGCGCGGTCCCATCAATGCCATTCGTCGTTAAGGTTTTAACTAGCCCTAGGGGCGTGTAGCTATAAAGATGACTGTGCCATGCGCCAAAACCGTCAGGCCCAACGATTCTATCCTGCGTGCTTAAGACTCGGTCAGAAACACTAAGGTTGACGGGGATATTTTTTTTGAGCTCAATCGTTTGATCTTTGACTACTTTCCGTAGAAAAGAATTGTAAATTTGGTCATATTCGTAGCTCAACTCTGTTCCATTAGGCAATTCCTCTTTTAGCATTTGGTCTTGCAAGTTATAAACGTAGTGATAGATGCCTTTATCAGGCACAGATTTATCTTTTAGTAGTCCGTCATCAAAGTAATGATAAGTATAAGCGTAAGCAGGAGTAGCAGCTGGTGGAAGAATACCTGTTGCCTGATCTCGATCATTATAAGCAAAAGTTGTGACGGCTCCTAAAGCATCAATACTTTTTCTTTGTCTCCCCAAAATATCGGAGATGGTAATGGTGGTATTTCCATTTTCGTCGGTGGTAGCAATGCGCCGAAAAGCATTTTCTGTACTGTATTGTTTGAGAATTGACTTTTGAGTTCCCGCTGGTTTTATTTTTAGGACTCTTCGTAAAGGAGAACTTTCGTACTCGTAACTAGTACATCCACCACTAGCGGGATCACATTCTTGGTCCACTAAGCCCCATTGATTATAGGCAGTAGTATTAACGTAGTCATTGCCTGATTGTGTGAATGCTAATTTTCGATTTGCTAAAGGTCTTCCAATCCCGTCAAAAACAGCTTCTGTTTGGAGTGGTGCTAAACCATCGGTAAACGTCCTGATGGCACCAATTTTATTCTCTTCTCCGTAGCTATAAGTATACGCTACTATTTCTCTTCCTTGAGTATTACTAGGCGTTTTGTCTAAAACGGCTTGCTCTAATCTTCCTAAATCATCAAAACTATACTGCTGTGTAATGCCATCGGGACTAGTACTTTCTTCTAGTTGTCGATTGGGATTGTATTGATAACTAGCAATTCGGTCTCCTAATTTGACTTCTGCTAGTAAACCATAGCCATAAGTTTCCCAGTTGTAAAGCGTAGGTAAGATACTGTTTCGGGACTGAACCGTATTTGGAAAATCAGAGCCATTGTTATAGCTTGCCGTTGCCATTAGCTTCCAATCCGCAGTGTCGTCATTGCCCATTAAGTAATCACTGCCTGCCGTAGCTTGAAAAAATTGGATGGGTTTAAAATAATTGTCAATTACATTATAATTAACTTTTGAGCCACCGCCAGCACCATCCATAATTCGGGTTTCTAAGGGGAGACCAATTAAATGGCGAGCTACCATTTGAGATGCAATAAAATTAGTTTGCTGAACTGCTTCCGCATACTTAATTGTATTTGTTTTAGCAGCACTTCCCATCACTGGATCTTGAATGGTATATTGAATAGGAAATAGGTGCTTTTCATCCGCTCGATAGCTATAATTTTCTTTAGTTTTTAAGCCATCAATCGTACTGTTTTTTTCTTCAATTAAAGAGTAACCGGTATAGATACGGTAAGTAGAATGAAAGAAAGCTGCACCGGAGATATTGTGGCAGCAATGCTCTGAAGTATTACCATTTTGACCATCATTGATTACAATTGACTCATTGAAAATAGTATAAGGAATCCCTGACGCACGAACTAAAATCGCACTTTCTGCATTGAGTTTTTGCTTGTAAGTATAAACGGTTTCTCCAACGGATTGAGCGGTACTATTGAATAGTTTTTCGGTTTTGACTTGCCCCGTTCCCGGAGCGTAACTAAATGGGATGTTGGGGAATTTTCCAAAATTAGGCTGAGGATTACTATAATTCGCAAAAGTATTTTCTGAAAACGCTTGATCTTCGTAGATTTCTTTCACTTTATTATAATAAAGATGATAGCCTTCAAAAGAGCTTAAAGGCGCAAAACCTCCATCGTTCCACGATAAATAGTTAATGGTTAACACACACATCTCATCAGGCCAGCAAGTATAATTTTCAACTGTTTTATTTAAAACTTGTCCATACAATGGTTGCTGGATAAGTTGCCCTTGATTTGGATAGTGATAGGATTTAATAATTGGTGGACTAGTACCGTCACCACTATCAATGGTCGTCTTTTTAATTCTTACTCCACCACAAACGGTAGTTCCTAGTTCATGATCAATATAGCGATTAGCTTCAAATTCTAGTTCGTGAAATCCACCCGTTGGGAATTGTATTTTTTTGAGCATTCCTTGTAGCATCGTAGACTCATTACTTTCTCTATTGGAGGTGCCAACGGTCACAACTCCTTGATGTAAATTGTTTGAATATTCCAAGGTGGTAGGAGGAATATTTAATTTTCGGGTAGTAATATAATTTAGGTTTTCGTATTCATTGCCATGTTGACCATTATAATATCCCCAATGATCAATAGCTCTACTCGTCGTGGAAGGTAGGGTAGCACTGGTATATTCAAATTGGTAGGGAGGTAAACGAATTGATCCGTCACAAGAAGATTCTTCTAAGCTAATTAGCCGTAATCGTTGATCTGAGTACTTTGAACTGTTTGGGTTGTAATTTGCCGTTTGGTAATAATCGTAAGCAAACTCAAACTTCTTGCACGCAATTCCTTTGCTATTGCTAATGGTAATTCGATCTAATTGTTTCCCTGCATGGGCTGAAATTTGCCCAATATCTTGTCGTGTAGTTATAGCATTGAATTGTACACTTTCATTGGTTTCTGCACAGCTTATTCTGAAAGGGACGTAGGTCGTAGATTCATTACCGACGTAGTCAACTTGGCTGGAATTAAAGGAGGGTTGAAATCTAGGATTATTTAAGCTACCTAATAGAGAACCGTAATATTCACCATAACTAGCGGTATAAATACTATGAAACTCAAAAACTTGCTTGATATATTCAATGTAATAATGATTACGGTGCGTTTGAGATTCAATTTTAACTAAATGCCACGCAATTGGAATATCTGAATAGGGGTTAAATGCGCCAGAGTTGAAACTATACCGATGAAAGTCAGTAATGCGTTCTCCTGTTTGTTCATTTTCCCCAAAATGATATTTAACACCGTTTGGCGCCGTAATGATAAATTTTTTCAATCTTTCGCTATCTGGCGCGGTACCATTAAATTCAAATTCAATTTTTAGGTCTTGCGTAGGAACTAGCACGGGCTCTAAATTTTCATTAATATAAAATTTACCACTATAGCCTGGAAAAGAAAAGGAAAATAAATCTGGCTCTCCGTCAATATAACCGTTAACTATTTCATTCACCGTATACGCATTAGGTTCTTCGTACTCAAAACCAGCAGCAAGGTTATCCGCAGTTGTAAAATATCCTCCAGAATGTTCATCAGGAACGCCTTTGATGGTTCGATGAATAATCCCACCAACGTTAAGGTTCCAATTCATACCTACCCAGCTTGCCGTTTCCCCAACTTTAATTCCAGAGGCGTTATAATTTAAACTAATAGGAATTTGTATATCTCCGTGTCCTATTGTATGAATCGGTACGGAAATATTAGCGACTCCTCTAGAAAGATCAACGGGCACATCTACATGTTTCAAAAAAGCAGTCGTATTAGGAGTAGGAACATTTAGATTAGCGAACGGGTTATCCTGTGCTTGTCCGATCTGCACTAAAAATAATAATTGAATAGCTAAATATATTTTTGCGAAATTCATTTTCTTGTTTGTTAAGTCTAATAATAGATTTTATACTTGAATAATAATGTATTTGCTTAGCGAAGAATGCTAAGATGGCGGGTTGAAACTAAGCGATTATTGGAATGTATTTGTATCAGGTAATTGCCCGCCGGATATACTGTACTATCAAAATTGTATTTGTTTGTACCTACAAAAGTTGAATAGGTTTGACTAAACTTTTGCTGACCATCACTGCTATAAATGCTAATTTGTATTTGATGATTACTTTCCGATTTATATTCAAGTGTAAATGCGTCACTAGTTGGATTGGGATATATTTTAACAAGATCAGTTTGGACTATTGCTGCATCTTTTTCTCTTTTTGTCGGATTTGTGCAACTCATATTAATCGTGTTTGAGGATTTTACACAGTCCCCACAATAAACCTTTAAGCTAAGCTTGCCATTGACCTGCATCGTGTATGGCGATAGGGTAGCGATTGCTCCAAAATGGACACCTTGGAGTAAGACGATCTCTGGAGATTCTGGTGTAGCCGCTAGTACCCATTCGTAGGCAAAAGAAGATTGACAAATAAAATCTGAAGTTTCAAGAACAGTGCTTAAGCAAGCGTCACGCTGAATAAAAATGTCTCCCGTACAATTACAAGATTGTGGTAAGTCATGGGGTAAATTAGGAATATCTCTACCATTCGTTCCGGTACTCGTTGCCCAATTTCCTACATTTTCAATAGTATTTTTTATCACACAAGGATCGCATTCTTCGATTTGATGCCTTCCTTCATTGGTATTTACTGCGTTCCAACGAGTACTATTTGGATTGATTGGATCGCTATTATTTCCAGCAGCAGTTTCTTTAAATTCGATACCGTGAATGTTATGCCCTGAAAATAAAAGTTGATCATTCTCTACGAACCAATTCCCTTGTTGAATATAAATAGCATCAGCAGTATTAAGCGATAAAAAATCGTTGTTGACTTTTAGCGGATGTGCTTGTCGGGTAAATTCAAATAAGGCAGAAAAATCTATATTGTTTATCATAATTTTTAATCCTTTACTTGGGATAGAAAGATCAGAGATGGTCTCTATCGAGATTAAGGAATTAGCTTTAATAGCTGCGGAACCAGTATACGTGATACCATAACTAATAAAACTTGGGAATGATCTATTCCACGAACTATCTGTCTCGAATCGCGAGTTTGAAAGCTCAAAATAGTCTTGGTCATTTAGCTCAACTAAGTTTTTTAGTACGAGTAAATCATCGCCATGACTATTAATGGATTTATCGAAACCTACAATCACTAAATCCAGGGGAAGTAACACCCTTGGAGAGGTGGAAGCGTTTTTTGAAAAAGTAGTAATGCAAAACACAAAGTTTATCAGGAGTAAAATATTCTTCATTTTAGTTTTTTTAATTTGGCGATTTTTATAAAATGACTACAATAATAGGTCCTTTGCTAAGCAAGGATTTGAGTAACGAAGAGACGGTGCAAAAGATGAAGTAAGTTAATTAGTGATTTCATTTGTCTTGGTATTTATGTCTTTGTAAATTTGTTTTGATTCCTATGTTTGTTCAATAGTAAAGAATGAACATAACAATAGTGTTTTGATGAAAGCGTCAATTTCATCAATTGGGATAAAGGAACCTAATTGTTGATTCCCTCCGTACAATACATACGTTCTTCACAACCTATCACTGAAATGTACAGTATAGTATTCGAAACCTGCCTATATACTTTTTTGAATTACCGTTTTTTAATCGGTATAATTGTGAGTAGAATTTTACGAAAATTGATTATCAGTATAAGATTTTTCTGATATCAAGTGCACGTAAGGAGAGACTAATCACAGCTCTTATATTTTATGCTGCAATATAATATAAATAAAAATAACTATCAAGGAAAAACGAGAATGTTTAACAATAATTTAGCGCAACATGATTTGAGCGCCATCACTCCACAATCACCACCTTCCGATCCACACTCAACCCCGTAAAAATCCCAATCCCCCCATCCACATTCGATCGAATCTGCCCCGGTTGACCAAAGGGGTTTCCATTGTTAGACACTGCGTCCTGCACCGATTCTAAGAAATTATAATACGCCTCGTCAATGTGAAACAAAGATGCAATAATCGTGTCGCCCTTTTCATAATTGTAACCCGTTCCAAAAAATAAATCTCCGGTATCTCCAAGAATGCGATCGTCTACCGTGAAGTCTTGACGCAAATCTCCTTTGGCAATGTTTTCTCCAACGTGGAGCATTCTACG
>CALFBG010000264.1 GCA_937951685.1 uncultured Saprospiraceae bacterium
AATATAGATATTATTCACAGTATTCAATATTATCAATATAGTAATTGCCAGGCGTGTTTCCTTGTATTAGAATCCAAGGATAAGAATCGGTTGCATTAACCTCTCCGACTAAGTTATAGCTAAGGGTAACCCAACTTCCTGCAGTTACATCTTGAAAAAATCCCGTTGCAAAATCATCTAGAATTTGTAATTTTAAGGAGCCATCATTTTCAAAATAAACATCTACCTGTATTTTAGTTGCATTTTCGGTGACGATCGGAATACTTCGATTGGCATTTTGAGAAAAAGGATCTGTTTGCGTCATTTTTAAGACTTTAGCAGAACTGTTGACCGCGTCAATATTTGGATTATCTACTACCGAAACATCTTGTCCCCAAGCGTTCCAGTCTCCGACTTCCCCATCTTCGAAATCGCCTAATTTATCACAAGCATTAGCCGAAATATCTAAGGCGCAATATTTGATATTATCAATATAATAATTGCCTGCGGTATTTCCTTGGATCAGTACCCAAGGATAATCACCACCACTGGCAATTTGACCTTGCAAGTCGTATTCTAAAGTTACCCATTGACCGGCTGCTACATCTTGGAAAAAGCCCGTTGCAAAATCAGATTCAATTTGTAACTTCAAGGAACCGGCTACTTCGAAATAGACATCTACCGTCATTTTAATTGCATTTGGAGTATACTGGCTCCAAGTCAAGTTAGCGCTCTGAGAGAAAGGATCAACTTGTGTCATTTTTAAAACTTTACTGGATGGATTATCCGCAGCGGGGTTTGGATTATCGACAACGGTGACATCTTGTCCCCAAGAATTCCAGCCTGCGATTTCCCCATCTTCAAAATCTCCTAAGACCAAACAATTATCTGCGTTTGGATCTGGTAAATCAGGGTCTCTTTGGTCGATATTTACAACTGTTGTTAAGGAATCGTAGCCGGCGTCATTTCCTACTAGCAGACTAATTTCATAAGTTCCCATTTCAGGATAATATGCAGTATCTGGTTCAGTGGTTTCATCTCGGAGGTAGCTTCCTCCTGTACGATATTTCCACGCGGAGAAAAGTCCTTCTCCCGAACTAGTGTTTTTGAGAATAATATAGTTTGGATTAACAGCCCAAGGTTCTGCCGTAAAACTTGCATTGGGAACCGTGGTTTCAAGATTGCCCTTTGGGAGTTCTTCCTTTTTACAGGAAGTCAAGAAAAATAAACTAAGCAAGATGGTTGCGATAAAGAGTTGTGTTAAATTTTTCATTATTGTAGCGTTTAAAATTTGTAAATTTGTAAATCATCATCGTTATTAGCAATGATTAATAATTGATCTTTTGGTCTTGAAATAATGACCATATCCTTTACATCTTTATCGATGATTAGGCCTGAGCTCGGATAAGCAATAGGTATAAATTGTCCTTTTCCATTGTTTTGCAAATATTGACCAATGGAAGCATCATTCCTTTTGGTTTCTACTTCTGAGGTAAATAAATTCCCTCCTAGTACTAAATCCAATGCTCCATCTTGATTGAAATCATGAATTAGAATGGTATTCACACTCGATAATTGACAAAGCGTAGGTAAGTCTTTACGGTCGTAATTCCCCGCTTCATTACTCTGCCAAATTTGGCTTGAAAAGGAATTAACCGAAAAGTGAATTTCTGATTGCTTTAATGCTTTTTCGCTGTAAATTTCTTTGAGGTTGGCGGCGGCAAACGCATTATAGTTTTTGAACGTTTTTTTAATCATGGGCATTTGCTCCGAAGAACACTGACGACCTCGTACGGGAAATGCTTCTCCGTCGTGGTGGTAACTCAAGACAATATCTCGTTGTTTATTTTGATCAAAGTCACTGACATAAAGATCGAAAGTAGCATCTGTTGCTGCTTGGTATTTATAGTTTTTACCAAGGTTCCCTAGAATTAGATCCTCTTTGTGATCGCCATTAAGATCTGCAGCTGCAATACTGAACCACCAGCCCCGTGTATCGCTTGCATTCATTTCCTGCGTTACCTCCGTAAAAAAACCGTTTTCATTTTTGAAAAAACTGACGGGCATCCACTCCCCTACTACGACTAAATCCGGGCTACCATTTTGATCAAAATCTGTCCAGACAAAATCCGTAACCATACCTAAGTTTTGGAAAGCTGGAGCTCGTTCAGCGGTAACATCAGTAAAGATGATTTGACCATTTTTTGTTTCATTTAAAAGTAAGCATGATTTAGCGGGTTGTCCATAATTTTGAGGCATCAACCGTCCACCAACAAATAAATCTAAATCACCGTCGTTATCCAAATCACAGGCTTTTACCTTAGCACCAGAACTATTGACTTGTGGTAGAATATTTTTAGTTTTATGTAAGGTTCCCCGAACATTCTTATAAAATCGATCCTCGTAGAAAGGGGAATAAGGAGGGGCTTCGTTTCCGCCACTTACTACGTATAAATCCTCCCAACCATCTCCGTCAGCATCAAAAAAAAGTGCTGCTAAATCTTCGTGAGCTTTGTCTTTTTCTAAAAAATCAAACTGCATTTTTTTAAATTCGCCATTTTCTTTTTGTAAAAAGAGCGCACCCGCTTGGTCCTTAGCTCCTCCTACGTAAAAATCTGATAAGCCATCTCGATTGATATCTCCGACGGCTAAGCCTGGTCCAAATTGGGAAGTGGCGTGTGGTAATAAGCGCTCCGTGGCAAAGTCATCCGTTTGATTTTCTTGATGTGTGAAAAGAACTTCTTCTCTTTCTTTGGCGAAAACAACCGTTGGATTACTAGTTGTCTCCGCGTGGAGTTGCGCCGCTTGGTATGCTAATCTCAAGACTTGATTGGCAGGAATATCTCGTAAGATTTGTCGCTTACCATCACTCCAAACTACTTCTAGTTGGTCGACTATTTTGAACTTACCTAAGCCAAAATGGATCCTGGGTTCAGAAGAAGATTGAAATCCGCGCGTACTTTGGTTTTCGCCTATTTGAACTTGATCCTTGGTCAAAATTTTGACACGAGCGCCCATGCCAAAAGGATTGTTTTGTGGTCCACGGAATTCGACCCGTAACCAATTGCCTTCTGAGCCTTGGTTTTCAAAAATAGAAGCTGGATCATCTATATTATTGGTAACTAAATCCAGATCTCCATCATTGTCTAAGTCTCCATAAGCTGAACCATTAGAAAAACCTTCAAAGCTTAACCCCCAACTCGCTGTTTTTTTATCGAAAGATAGATTACCCTTATTTTGAAAAACATAATTATCAATGCGTTGGGAAGGAATATTTTGTGATTTTTCTAAGTTAGTTTTTCCTTGGTCTTTTTTTACAGTATTAAAATAATCTTTGTTGTTGATGTCACGTCGTGTTCCATTCGTAATATGAATATCTTTCCAACCATCATTATCAAAGTCGGCAAACAATGGGGACCAGCTCCAATCGGTCAAGGCGATTCCTGTGATGCGAGATACATCTCCGAATCGAGGAAGGCCTGTGGGAGTAATTCCTTGATTTAATTGTAAGGCGTTTTCCATATATTGATAACCCAGCCCTAAGTCAATCATTTCCCGAAAACCTTGAGGGTTCATGCTCGCCATGTTGGACTTACTTCTAAAATTATCTTCAGGGGTCATATCCACTTGTAGCATATCCAGTAAGCCATCGTTATTAAAATCGGCGATATCCGTTCCCATTCCATAATAAGCGGTATGCGCGGTAGCTTCCTTAATTTTATTGGAAAAAGTTCCATCCTGATTATTGAGGTATAAGTAGTCTGGCGCGGCAAAATCGTTAGAAACATAAATGTCTTGCCAGCCATCATTATTAAAGTCACCGACCGTAGCACTCAAGCTCAATCCAAAATTAAGCAAGCCTGCTGCTTGTGTAATATTTGTAAATTTTCCGTTATTATTCTGGTAAAAATGGTCACTCGTCTTCATCTTTGGATTGCGTATGTGCTGGCTATATACAAAGTTAGGAGACTTGAAACTTAAGGGAGGATAATTGGCGATGTAAACGTCCAAATCTCCGTCCTGATCGTAGTCGAAGAAAGTAGCTTGTGTACTATGACCGGCGTCTGCCAAACCATATTCCTCCGCCCTTTCGGTAAAGGTTAAATCTTTATTATTAATGAAGAGTAAATTTTTTGTACTATTCCATTTACCGGAAACGGATACATAAATATCCAACCAACCATCTGCATTTACATCGGCCATTGTTACGCCAGTATCCCATCGTTCATTACCGGCTACGCCAGCGGATTGAGTGATGTCCTTAAACTGTAAAGCACCAGACGACTTAGTCTGATTTAAATAGAGTTTATTCTTCCCCATATTTGAGGTGAAGTATAGATCTTGCCAACCATCGTTGTTGAGATCTCCAATCGCTACTCCACCACCCATGTAAAGATAAGGATAGGTGAAATAATTAATTGATTCGGATTCTTGGATCGAATTAATAAAATCAACGCCAGAAGTACTTGGTTCCAAACTTTTAAAAAGTGCAAAAGTAGTCCTGCTCTTTTTCTGACAACAGAAGAAAAGCAGGACTATACTACAACTGATTATTTGTTTGAATGACAACATTAACTCGTTTTAGAAACCAGGGTTTTGATCAGCTGCAGAAATATTAGGATTAGTATTGATTTCCCTAAATGGAATAGGGAATCGTTCATGAATACCTTTTTTGAATCCGAATTGGGATAATTCGCTATCGGCTAAATCCCATCGAATTAAATCATCAAAACGAACCTGTTCACCAGCCAATTCTACTCTTCGTTCGTGTACAATCGCATTGAAAACTTCTTGCTTATTAGATACGGGATAAATCGCATTCATTGCTGGCGTACCATACTGTGGCATGTTCACTCGATCCCGTACTTCATTCATTAAGTCGACAGCCGCTTGGATATTCCCTAATTCATTTTCAGCTTCTGCCCGCATTAACAAAATATCAGCATACCGAATAACTCGGCAGTTAATTCCAGAGGCTTGATTTTCGTTAGATTGCTTATAGTATGTTTGATATTTCTTCCAAGCAACTTGTCTGTCTAGTGGCAAGGATACCGTTTCTGTATCATTGTTAAAAGTATCTCCATTGAAATAGAAATTAGCATTTAGACGAGGATCTCCTGCTTCGTATTCTTCGACTAAGTCTTGTGTAGGGTAAGAATTGAACCAATCGTTCCAGCCCATATCTTGACCACGGAAGCTAAATTCATGAATGCCTGTACCCGTACCAACACCACTCCAATCAGTAGTAGCACCGTAAGCTAAAGTGTAATTAATTTCCCAAACAGATTCGATATTGAATTCCGTTTCTTCTAGGAAGTTATCTTCATAATTACTGGCTAAAGCATAACCAGACATTTTTTCAAAAGCATTTTTGGCATCTTCCCAACGTTCGTTATGTAAATACATCTTACCTAATAAACCCAGCGCTGCACCAGCAGAAGGTCGTCCGCCGTCAGTATTTGCTTTACTCCCTAACTTATTGGCCGCATCGTTTAAGTCTGCGTAAATTTGCGTATAGACATCCGCTACGGAAGCACGGGATAGTCCTTCTCCAGTTGGGTCAATGTATAGAGGAAGTCCCCCGAAGCGCTTAACCAACATAGAATAATAGAAAGCGCGCATAAATTTTGCCTCTCCAATAGATTGATTGATTAAAGGCGTAGATACATTTTCAAAATTATCTTCATTTTGAATAACAAAATTAGCCTTGTTAATGCCTCGAAAACAATTGTCCCAGTATTGGAAGATATAAGCATCGTCAGCGTTGTAGTTAAAATCAAAGTATACTCGCTTATTGGCTTCGTGCTGTGGGTTTGTTTCCACTTCGTGAGCCATATTGTCGTACATGTAGTACCAAACTCTGGAAAATAGTGCTTCTGTTTGCAGGTTGGCATAAATGGCATCGACTGCCGATTGCAATTGTTCCGGGCGTTTGAAAAAAGTATCTTCTGTTAATTCATTTGGATTTGAAAGTTCTAAATCCTCCGTGTTGCAAGCAACAACCATCAATAGAATTAGACTGATGGATAAAAGTATTTTTGTTTGTTTCATTGTCTTAGAATTTTATTTGAAGTCCACCAATATAAATTTTAGATAATGGGTAATTTCCTCGATCAATACCGACTTGAGCATCATTATTACCAACCAAAGCAGAAGAACCAACTTCAGGGTCAAGACCAGTATAATCAGTAATCGTTAATAGGTTTTGACCACTGACGTAGAATCGGATACTAGCGTTTTTATTTTTTCCAATAGCAGGAAGCGTATAACCAATCGTAAGATTTCTTAATCGCATGAAAGAGCCGTCTTCAATGAATCTAGAAGAGGGTAATAAGTTTTGTGGATCCGTCGTAATCCTCGGAATGTCCGTATCGGTATTATCTGGTGTCCACGCGTTGAGAGCTTCTGGACTAGCATTAAAAAATCGACGTCCTCCTTCTAAGTCCCAGATATTAGTATTGTAAATTTCATTGCCCTGCATTCCATTGATGAAAATACTAGCATCAAAATTTTTATAGCTTGCCCGTAAAGAGATACCATAAGTAAAATCAGGAATCGGGTTTCCTAAAATTGTTTTGTCAAAGTCATCAATTACACCATCCGGAGTACCATTTGGACCAGAAAGGTCTGCAAATTTAATGTCTCCCGGTTGAGCATCTTCTTGTAATGGAGAAGTGATTATTTCTTCCTCACTTTGAAATAAACCCAAGGTAACAAACCCATAAAAGTGATTCAAGGTTTGTCCTTCAACACTTCTTAAAAGATTGGCGCCTTCAAAATTACCGTTGGAAAGCACTTCTCAATTTAAGTCTAAAACCGTATTGGTTGTAGTACTCAAGTTCACATCTGCAGACCAACGGAAATCTCCTTCCGCATCGCTATAGCCGATGTTAAATTCAAATCCTTCTGTTTCTACAGCACCTACATTTCGAGGACCAAAACCATTGTGTCCTCCCAAAGAAGGTGTCAATTGTACGTTGATCAAAAGATCATCACTTTTGTTTCGGTAATATTCCGCGGCGAAAGAAAGTCGATTGTCCCAGAGGTATAGATCTGCTCCGATATTGGTCATCGTAGTCGTTTCCCATTGTAAATCAGGATTTGCAACATTACCAGCGGTAGTACCTGCTCCGAGGTAAGAACTCCCCGTTAAAATATCAACAAAAGAGGTATTGTAGCTGCCGGTGTTAATGGAAGAAGAATAACGATATTCTCCAATTCGATCGTTTCCAACGGTTCCTAAACTACCTCGTAGTTTTAAGCTACTAATGATTCCTCCTTGTGGGAAAAAGTTTTCTTTACTAATCACCCAACCTCCAGCAACGGAATAAAATCCCGCCCAGCGATTATTAGGTCCAAAGCGAGAAGAAGCATCTCGTCGGTAAGAACCGGCTAGAATGTATTTCCCAGCGTAGTCATAATTTATCCGACCTAAATAGCCAATTCTTATATACTCAAAGTTGAAGGATCCAATTTGTGGATCCTGATTCGTTAGATTAGGAATTTCATCGGTGATGGCATTCGTACTATTCGCTCCTACTCTAGTATCGAAAGAGTTATTGTATTCTGATAATAATAATACATCAATATTGTGTAGTCCTAAAGATTTGATGTAATTCAGCTGAGAAAATGCGGTGACTTGTCGGTGTGTACCATTTCCTTTACCAATTACGGCGAAGGGAACGGAAGTTGGTTCTCCAGAGAAAGAAGGCACAAAGTTATCATTATTAAAAGCCCACCAATCTAATCCGGCTTGACCTCTGGCCTTTAGGCCTTCGATAATTTCATATTCAGCATAAATATTTCCGAGTAAGTTCGTTCGAGTCTGTGTATTTTGAGGGTGTGCTAGTACGCGAACAGGATTTTCGGCATCTTGGGCATCTAAAGAGTTATCTACTCCTTGGTAGCCGCCAATATTGTCTGGATTATTTACAGCAAAATAGACCGGCATTTTGATCGCGTGTTCAATAGCAGATCGACCGCCTGCCGTATTTTCAGGTTTTCTGTCGGTTAAGGATACCGAGAGGTTTTCCCCGAAGGTAAATCTACCTTTCGTAAAAGTACTATTGGCTCGAAAGCTATAACGTTGGATGCCGGTATTTAACATGATTCCTTCTTGGTCGAAATAACTTGCTCCAACTCTAAACGTAGAATTTTCGCCTCCACCAGATACGCCTAAATTATAACTATGCATGATACCGTCTTGAAAAATTTCATCTTGCCAATCTGTATCATTATCAATTAAATCTGCATACTGAGGATCTTCGATTCTACCTTGAGCAACACCCCAGTTAGCTGCGTGTTGCAAGTACTGCGATCGATTCATAACATCAAATCGTTTGGCTACACTTTGTACCCCTACGTAAGAGTCAAACTCAATATTCGTGACGCCTGCGGCTCCTTTTTTAGTAGTGATCACTACTACTCCATTTGAACCCTGTGCACCAAATACAGCGGTAGTAGAAGCATCCTTTAGAACTGAGATCGTCTCAATATCATTTGGGTTAACATCTCCTAGCCCGACGACAATGACACCATCCACAACGATGAGCGGATTATTATTTCCAGTTGTGCCTAATCCTCTAATTCTAACAACAGGGTCGGTACCGGGGGAGCCATTATTGGTAACATAAACCCCAGCCGCTTTACCTTGTAATGCTTGATCTGCACTGAAAACTGCAACTTCAGTAATATCTTTAGATTCTATAGTGGCGATGGCGCCTGTAACTTTAGCGCGATCCTGATTACCATAACCAACGACAACGACTTCACTGAGTTGTTCTACATTGGGAGCTAATAGGATATTAATTTCGGTCTGTTTTCCAACAATTATTTCTTGTGTCACATATCCAGTATAACTGAATACTAAAACAGCCTGCTCGTCAGGTACTTCAATAGTATATTTTCCTTCGGCATCTGCGGTTGTTCCGATAGCGGTCCCCTTGACTAAAATATTAACTCCTGGGAGACCAAAACCTTCATCGCCATCGACGACGGTACCGGTAACAATGGCTGTGGTGTTATTAACAAGTGTCGAAGAATGGGAAGTCTTTGCCGATACAGTAAAGTTGCTAAAACTGAAAAGGGTAAGAAGTAAAGTTGTCAGTTTGAACATTTTTTTTGCCTTAGGCATAAAAAGCATCAGTTTCAATTGGTTTATCATTTCAATACCATTTATTAATTAGTGAGAAGTAAATAAGTTCATCATGATGATGTAGAACGTTTATGGAATCATTTGCTGTTCTTTGAATTGATTTATCGGAGTCAATTGATATTTTATCTATTTAAAAGACCAACTAGAATAATGGAAAAGAGAAATACGAGTATTATGATTACTAAAAGCTCTTTTAGGTATGATTTTATCTTTTCCTTTTGGTACATGTTAGCTAAGTTTTATCTCCATATAATCTCCATATAAAATCATAGTAAATGTATTTTGAAGATGCTTGTAAGAGATAGCATAAATGTGGCATTTCCTATAATTTTTGTTGCAAACAAATATAATGCGTCAACTATTGCAAGCCATGCAACATCTCTACAGGGTTTATTTTTCATAAGGATTTAAAGTTAGAATTGTTCCATCTGCTTGATGAGTAAGTGGCGCCATCTTCATCGACCTTAAATGGGTGACTCCTTCAGAAAGAAGGGAATCATGATAAAATAAATACCATTGTTCTTTAAATTGACAAATAGAATGATGAGAGGTCCAACCCACTACTGGGTTTAAAATTCGACCACGATAAGTAAAGGGGCCATAGGGATTATCGCCAATAGCATAACAGATAAAGTGGGTATTGCCAGTTGAGTAAGAGAAATAGTATTTCCCTTGATATTTATGTACCCAGCTGGCTTCGAAGAACCGACGATCATGATCTCCTGCCAAGAGTGGGTTTCCATTTTCATCTAAAATCAAGACTTCGCGTGGTGTTTCCGTAAATTCAGTCATATCGGACGTCAATTTTGCCATCATAGGGCCAAGGGCGGATTGATTTGCTTCTGGCTCTTCGTGGTTGACAGCATATTTATTATCGCGGTACTTTTGTAGTTGTCCTCCCCAGATTCCTCCAAAGTAAAGGTAGTATGCACCATCTTCATCTTCAAAAACGGCGGGATCAATGGAGTAACTGCCTTTGATGGCTTCGGATTGTGGCATAAAAGGCCCTGCGGGATTATCTCCAATGGCAACACCAATTTGAAAAATGCCATTTGCTTTTTTAGCAGGGAAATAGAAGTAATATTTACCATTCTTATGTGCAGCATCGGGGGCCCACATTTGACGAGCGGCCCAAGGAACATCTTTAACGTGTAAGACAACTCCGTGATCAACCGTTTCCGCATCGGGATTTTCCATTGAAAAAACGTGGTAGTCCTCCATTCCAAAGTGATCGCCATTATCATTAAATGGAATTCCTGCATCAATATCGTGGGAAGGATAAATATAAATTTTTCCGTTGAAAACGTGAGCAGAAGGATCCGCAGTATACAAATGAGTAACTAGTGGCGCGGAAATCTCAGTTGCTTTACATGCTTCTAAATTGGTGTTTTCATTTTGATCAGGCATTGCTATAAATAATTTTGAGTTGGAAAAAATTATCGTCTTGCGATTAAGTTTTTTTCTATTTGAACTTCCATCTTTTTATTTATTTCATAGAAAAACAAGCTACCAGCACCGATTAAAAATGGAATCGCGGCGTAGATACTAATGGAGAGTCTAATTCCATTGATGGTCTGTATATTTTGTATTTTTAAGGCAGCATCATAGCCATACCAAGCCAGTAAAGAAGCAACTAGTGCCCCACCAATGCTTAGTCCGATCTTTAAGCCAAAAATCATCGCAGAGAAAACAATAGCAGTCGCCCGTCGATTATTTTTCCACTCAGAGTAATCTGCTACGTCAGCAATCATTGCCCACAATAGTGGAATGGTGATCCCATAGAAAAAACCATGTAAGATTTGAGTAAGAAAAACTAAGGCAATCGCATCAGCAGCATAGAAATAAAATAGGATAATGAATACGGTAGATAAAAATAAGGTGATGCCATAGATATCTCTTTTTCCGAATCGATCCGCTAATGGTTTAGAAAAGAAAATTCCAATGATCATAAAAATAATACCACCTGCATTGAATAAACTAAAAGCAGAAGTAGGTGCATCTTCGGGCCATTGAAACTCCGTTAAGCCCATCCCAATGAGTATACTATTCACTCCTGCAATAAAATTATTGAAGCCGATTTCTTCGAGGAAGGTAGCTAGTGCTGCTTCATTCAAGAACTCTTGGAAGTAATAAATATACATCCCACCTTTCAGCGCCAAGGTGATAAAGATTAAAATAGTTAGTATTAACATGACAACCCAAGGCTTGTTTTTCACGAGATCACTTAGGTCCTCTTTGATGGTAGACTTTTGCTCTGGCTTAGGAATGACTCGTTCTCGGGTTGTCCAAAAAGTAATCAATAAAAAGATGACCCCAACTACAGAAAAAATAGTCATTGCACTTTTAAAACCAAGGGCTTTGTCGCCATCGCCCAAAATTAAAACTAAAGGCAATAATAATACTTGAATGATAAATTGTGCTACCATGACTGCAACAAACCGATAGGAAGAAATGCTATTTCGCTCGGCCATGTCGCCCGTCAACACACCACTTAAGGCCGAGTAAGGTAAATTGCTCGCAGAATAAACAATCACCAGCAAAAAGTAGGTAGTCATGGCATAAATTATTTTGCCATTTTCACTAAAGTCTGGGGTAGTAAATGCCAACAAAGAGATCACTCCAAAAGGAACGGCAGTCCACAATATCCAAGGACGAAATTTCCCCCACCTCGTTTGAGTTCTGTCCGCAATTATCCCCATGATAATATTAAAAAAAGCGCCGACAAAACCACCAATAAAAATAATAGTAGCGGCTTGGGCTGCTGGGATTTGGTAAACATCGGTATAGAAGAAAGCCAAAAAGGTCATTAAGGTTTGAAAAACCAGATTAGCGGATAAGTCTCCCAAACTGTATCCAATTTTTTCTACGACGGATAGTTGATGAGAGATGGGGCATACGACTTTTTCGTTTTGAGCTATTTCAGGCATATTTTTGAAAGGGTTTTATTGCGGTGATGGTAAATCCTTAACCTTAATTACTTCTTCAAAGCCATTATTCGTTCATAAACAGGTTTGGCGCTAAAATTTCTATCAAAAAATAAGGGGTAGTTGGTGCGGTTTTTTATTGGCCAACCATTGAGCCAAGATTGCCCATCGTTGACCCCCCAGAAAGTGAGGCGAGTAATATCATCCCGGTGTCGCAAGTAGAGACTAAAAAGGTCTTCGTATCGTTGGGCAAGTTTTACTTGTATAGAATCGGGTAAGCCTTGTGGATAAGGATTCATCGTTGGGTCGCCCTCGAATTTTTCGTAATTCTGACTCACCTCCGCCCCTTCTAAATCCCAAGGGTTGGGTAAAGTAGTGACATCTAACTCCGTCATCATTACTTTCATTCCTAATGCAGCATATGCTTTGATACTATTTTCAATATCTTTAATTTCGGGACCAACCAGACTATAATGAGCTTGCATGCCTATGCCATCAATTTTAATCCCTTTACTTTGTAGCTTTTTGATGAGTCGGATTACTCCAGCTCTTTTTTTAGGCTTCCAAAGGTTGTAATCATTATAGACTAGACTTGCCTCGGGATCGGCAGCGGCGGCGAGTTGGAAGGCTAATTCAAGATAGCGTTCTCCCATCACTTGGTAAAAGATTGAGTTTCGGTAGCTACCATCTTCATTCAAGGCTTCGTTGACGACATCCCAGGTATTAATTTTGCCTTTATATCGTCCCACAATAGTATTAATGTGTTTTTCGAGATATTTCGCCATGGCTACACTGTCTTTCACTTCTTGCATCCAATCCGCAATTTGACTATGCCACACTAAGGTATGTCCGACGATATGCATATTGTTCTTTTCTCCAAGGGCTACATATTTGTCAGCCATTTCGAAGTAAAAGGAATCGGGTTGAGGATGGATGTACATCCACTTCATAATATTTTCGGGAGTGATGGTATTGTATTCTTTTTGGATTAGCTTTAAAGCGATGGTATCAGTGCCGTTGATGTGTCCATCATTAATTGCGGCACCCATCAAAAAGTCAGCTTCGAATACCTTTTTCAGCGAGGGCTTTTTAGTTTCCTTAGATGAAGCTGTCGTGGTCGTTTCTCCACAGCTGCTCAATAGCGCAACAAATGATAGTAATAAAAGGGATTTTAAAGTAAATAATTTCATCATTTTATCTTTACGTGAATTAAGAAAAACCGTTTTTCTTAGGAAAGCAGCGGATTTATTCGCCTGTAATTATTTTTATTTTTTCAAAAAAACTGATTTTCCTCGCAGAATTGATTCGCCAATCTACGGGCACACTTTGAAAACCTGCGGCAAATTCATCACCGGCTTTTCTAAAGTCAAAGTAGCCCCAAGAGGTATAAGCACTTACGGCCGACATCAAATTATTGTTCGGTTGATCAAAATTGTAGTGGTCATCTTCATTAAAAAGAATGGGCTGATTACGGTAGTCCGTCATTGATCGGGTTTGTGCTATCATTGCGGTAATTTGCTTAGGATCTTCTACCCCATTACCGTGGAGTAATAGATAATCAGATACACGAATTACATTTGCACGTGGGATATTTCCCCCCGAATAACTAGTACCTACAAGTAAGCGGAAACCATTTTTTTCTTTGTTTCGAACACGTTGAATGAGTTCATGAATGCGTTCTGCTTGAAGAATAGTGTGGTCGTAGTGAATATCACATTCGTTATTGAGTTCTACCAATATATTTTGGTAGCCTTTCGTTAAGATCCAATCTGTAATATTATCTACGGCTCGAATTACGGCTTTTTCATCTTCTAAATGTTGATCTTGTCCGAAATAGAAATAGCCCAAAATAACGACCATTCCCAGTTCATCCGCTCGGGTGAGAATACGTTCTAACCGATCCAGATAGGCGGGACGTAACTCGCCCTTAGGGTCAAAAGCTGAGTTGACCCAATCTTTATTGCCATAACCTAGCGGACTACCACCTTGTAAGTTTAAAGTAAAAGCCAACAAGCCATGTTTTCGCCAAGATTCCATTGCGGCTATAAATTCGTTGGTATTTCTATTTGCATCCCATACCTTGGTATCAGGATAAGCAAAACCTTTTCTTGAGGCAGGATTTAAATCATCGAAAATGCCTTGCACTAAACGAGCATTGAATAATAATCCTTCAATTTTGTGGTGATGGAAATAGCGCCCTTCATAAGTTAATTTGCCATTGAGGTAAAATTGGTTATCGTTGATCGTAAGGCTTGTCTTTCCTTGTAGTAGGGCTTGACTTGGCACTTGCTGGAGACTTGTAGCGCTTGCGGCCGTAACCGTCGCAGTATGAAAAAGTACGACTCGATCCAAATAGCAAAACGAAGAGCGAGCATTCACAACAAGCTCATATCGTCCTGGTCGGGGAAATTCAACAAATAAGTCGTGCCCATCATAATCACTCGTATTGGCCTGCCAAGTAAAATTCAAATCCTGACCATATACCTTGAAATAACCATCGGCAGAATTACCATTAGGGCAGTCAACACCTTCTACAAATGCACACATTGGTTTCGGCATGACACGGTGACCATTTGTTTTTTGTCCATAAAGCTGCGCCCCAGTTATTTTTAACCAATTGTCATTATGATATGTAATATTCTTGCCCTTACCAACTAACATTCGCCAGGTGAGTTGGTATTGACCTGGCGTATTGATTTGGATTGGATAGACTAATTTTCCCTGTGCTGGCTGATTTAAAAATTGTTTTTTAGACCAGTAAATATACCCAGAGCCCGTATAGTTTGGGGCTATAGTTCCTTTAACCCAGCCTTCGGATAAGTGAGCATCTTCCATTTCAATCACAACTAAACCATCCTTTTCTATGAATGTATTAATCGGTAAATTTTGTCCACTAAGTGGAATACTACATCCGATGAAAAAGAATAAGAGATTGATGTGGTGAATATTTTTTTGAATGAAAAATATCATAGTATTTGGTGTAGGGGTAATTAGGAATATTCAACTGACACAAGAAAAGGGTTTAAAGCAACTCAGAAATTATTTGCGTCTGTTAATATTTAGGGATGCAACATTTATCTCACCATATGCATCAATTTTTATAGGGTAGCAGGAAGATATTCAGTTGTATAACAGGCTACTATAAGGAAAGTAGCGCAACAGATGTATCTAAACTTGTCTGCTCAGTGGCAGCATAAATTGAAATTATGCTAGGAAAGCCTTATTTTTGGAAAATGATTGAAGATAAGAAAGGCAAAAGCTACTAAAACAAAAAATCGCTTGTCTTTACCTTTCGATAATTACAAGCGATTTTACAATCGTATACTTATTTCGTATTAATTATATAACCTACTTAAGTACCAATACAAATTATTTTACTTATTAACTTGGCTCATCTTTCGACCAGTCTTTTCGTTACTCAAAGCCTTCCTAAGCAAAGGCTTAGGGCGGTTTTCGTGCCTCGATGCTGATCAAAATCTAACACAATTTAATGTCAAATTAATTTTGTCTTAGTACTTAGCAAGGAATAAAGCTTAAGCGAGCTTAGCTAAATCCCGAATTAAAATCGTACGGCGATTGAAAAAGATCAAGTTAGATTTTTTCAATTCATTGAGCACGGAGGTTACCGTTTGACGGGAGGTTCCCGTGATATTAGCGATGTCTTGTTGTGTCAAAGAATGCTTTACGAGCATTTCAAAACCTACTTTTCGGCCACGAGTGATTGCGGAATCTCGGATAAAGTCGATGATTCTAGTTCGAGCATCCTTGAAGATGAGCGATTCTAATCTACTTTCGGCTTTTCTTAAACGACTCCCCATCAGTAATAATATTTTGTTAGCGACGTGTGAGTTCGCTTGCATTATTTTTTGAAAGTCACTTACTTTAAGACTGTAATAGTGGACCTCTTCGTTCATTGCTTTCGCAAAATCTTGACGCTCCTCCTCTCCTACAATTCCAAGTTCCCCGAACATTGCTAAAGGGTGTAAAATGGATTTGATAATTTCTTTTCCATCATTAGAGTGCGTGCCTATTTTGACGGTACCTTTTACTAAGAAAAGAATTCTATCAGAAGCCTCACCGGGCAAATAGAGAAAATTATATTTAGATTTGATTTTATATTCGGTGACCTTAGCTAGGAAGCTCAATTCTTCTACCGTAATATTTTCAAATAGTGGAAATTGTCTCAATAAGGTTATTTGTGAAGTATTATCCATAATTACTGAATTTTCGTAAATTTTGTATAATACTAGACACTATTTTTTGGTCCCCCCCCTACGGAGAAGTCTTTTTTTTTGAGAAAAATTTGTTTTTTTTGGGAAAAGCTGGCAAAATATTGCGTTCGAAAGGAAGAAGAAGCTATTTAAACGCTTTAAAAACAGCTTATTCGGAATATTTTTTTATGCAAGTAGCAAAGATTAAAATAAAATATTTAAGCTTAAATATTATGCACAATTAAGGCTTTTAGGGTGGAAAAATGCGGAATAGGGCGAATGCTTGCTTAGGCTACCTTAGCCCGCCAAGGTAAAGACGAAGCTAGTTCCTGCTCCTTTTTCAGATTCAAATTTAATATTGCCACCGTGCATCTTAACTGCTTTTTTGCAAATGGCTAAGCCAATTCCCGTTCCAGGACGATTTCCCTCGTTGAGGCGCTGAAAAGGTAGAAAAGCTTTATTCTGATAGCAGGGCTCAATGCCAATGCCGTTATCAACGATTTTGAATTCCCATAGTTCTTCCTTTATCTTTTGACAATGAATATTAATGATAGGGTGTTCTTCTGATCGAAATTTGATCGCATTTTCAATCAAATTCTGGAAAAGCTGAATGATGGATGATTTTTTGGCGGCGATGACCGGTAATTGATCTACAATTTTAATTTTTGCTTGGTGCTCTTTAATGACCGTTCCTAGGTTGAATTGGATTAATTCAATGATATTATATAAATTGACGGCTTCCAAACCTTTTACACTATGACCTACTTTGGAATATTCCAATAAGTCACAGATGATCGCATTCATTTGTTTTGCGCCATTTACAACGAAGTCGAGATATTCTTTAGCCTCACCATCAAGTTGGTGTTGATATTTGCGTTGTAAGATTTGTGCAAAATTAGAAATCGTTCGCAGCGGACTCTTAAGGTCGTGCGAAGCGATGTAGGAGAACTGCTCTACTTCGTTGTAAGAATGCTTAAGTTCCTTCAATCTTAGTTTGAGTTGCTCTGATTGCTCTTCTACCAACTTCTTTTGAGCACCCAACTCGTCGATGGTGGCATTTAAGACATTGGCTACAATCGTTTTGTCTTTAGAAATCCTTTGTACTCTAAATGCTAGACCTTGCTGTTGCTTTTTTATTTTTTTTAAATGGCTGGCCAGTTCTTCCTTCGTTTCTGGATTGAGCTCAAGCTGCTCAATTTGACTTGCCAATACTTCAATCGCATCCTCTTTCATGTTAAACTTCTTTTAGACCAATAAAAGTAACCGTTGCATTGTGAAATTCACAGTCTCCCTGTTCAACATTTCCGATTTCGCCGTAGCTAAAAAAACCGATGAGTGGGCTATGCCAATAGTCATAAATACCTTCTATCTCTGATTCAATCATAGGACCAAAGGCGGTATGTCTCGCCTTACAGGATACCAAGATAATGGCATCTACATCGGGCTGCGTTTCGTGAAACTTTCCAAATAGATTGACGGTCTCTTCCATCACCTCAAAGCTGGGAGCGATACTAAATTGAAACTGATCGCCTCGCTTAACGCCTCCTGCTAGGATCAGCGAACCGTTTTCTTCGTCAGCAATCAAAGGAGAGCGGAGTACGGAATAGCCACCCGGTCGCATTACTTGTAGTGGATATTGACCGCTAAGCGTTTCTAAAGTTGCACTTTCAGCGTCTTGGTCTCTACCATAAAACCCAAAATATTTAATGAAAAATTCCAAGGCGGGTTGATCATTAATTTCGTACAAAAGATTGCCTTCGGCTTTCGTCACGGTATTCACTGTCCCGATCGCTTCCCAGCCACTCGTAGCCATTCCTTTTACTTCAATTTTTTGAGTATCAATAATTAGGGACACTATTCCATTATTACTTTGCCAATGGTTGGAAAAAACGATCGTTTCCTGCATTCTTAAATCGTCACTAGATAAGCCACCATAGATTGGAATCTGTTTTTGTATCCCATCTTTCACGCCTAAAATGATTTGTTGTGCATCTACTTTAAATCCTCCAGAAAATAAAATAAGCGCAGGATCATCGAAAGTATCTTTAGTATGTACACCGATTTCGTGGGCAATTTGATACGTCGTCATTTCTCCCGTTTCCTTGGTACATAAACGATAGTAGTCTCTGTTCATATCCATCACCATTACCGTAATTTTTTCTTCGACAACTTGCCGATCACAAATTTCGCCGGAACTACTGCACGCTAATAAGTCAATTTGATGTTCATCAAAAACACTAGACAATGCTTTAAGGTCAAATTTGATGGAAGAAAATACAATAGCGAGGGTCGGGTGAAAATTGGTGGATTTGAACTCAGAAAGGGTTTGGTTAACTTGTTCAATCGAATTGGCATAGAAAGATTTAGCATTCATAAGCAGGAATTAGAATTTAGAGTTTGATGTAGATACATCTGTTATAACTACCAGCACAACTTACTATCAAGATGATTTTATCTTGGTATTTACTTATGTATTGACTACAATTATTTTGTTAAACAACTTTAACTTAAAGGAGTCAAAAATAATACCACATTCGGGGACGATACTAGCCAGAATGGTAGGTTGTGGGTACTAAAAATGGTTTCCGTCAGATCAACGAAAACCATTTTTAAATAAAAAAATCAGCCGAAAAGTATGTGCTTAACGCTGTATTATAAGCTTTTTTACGCCGGATTGGTCACCGCTTCTAATGTTTAGCCAATAAATGCCGGTTTGTAAAGTGCTAAGATCAAGCGTGAAGTTGCGACCACCATTTCCAAACTGTTGTTGATACAGACTTTGTCCTAAAAGGTTATGAATATCAATGCTCAATTGGTCCGTCGTTTGTGCCAACTGGATTTGTATCAAGTCTTTTGTCGGATTAGGATATACTTTAAAAGTCAAATTTGCTGCCGCGGTATTGGTGCTCGTAAGATTTTCGTTGTTTGCGGCGAAGGTACTTTGCTGAATGACAAAATCTCCCGTTCCATTTGGTCGCCGAGCACTGCTACGATTAGTTGTTTGCGTGGTGTAACTAATCGAATCAATAACGGTATTATCCTTATGACTAAAAATAAGTTGTTCCCCACTTTTTGATAATTTAAAAGTTGCGTGTAAGCCATCTTGCCCATCATCCTCATCTGCCCAAATGATTAAGTACTCATTAGGGGCGATAGTTGTACCCGTAGGGAATGCCCATTTTTTGCGTGCGGCGTAATCGTCTGATAGATAAAAATCACTGAGGTCAACCGTATTCGAAGAATTATTATAGAGTTCAATCCAATCGTCATAATCTCCCGCAGCATCAGCTATTCCTCCAATACTGTCATTATCAGCTAGAAATTCGTTGATTACAATATCTTGCCATTCGATGGGCGAGGTAATTGGTACACAAGTTTGATTTAATGCGACGAGGTTATTTTCTAGTTGGGTCAGTCGATTGGTAATAAAATTACGAACGGGAGGAATGGATGCGCCATTGCTATTGCCCGTACCATCACCAATATCATATTCAAAATAATTAGGCGTAAAGATATAATTAGGGTCAGCGTAAATACCGTCTCTGATCAAATTAGCATTGTGGTCGATTAAAGGCGATAATCGTTCTAGGGTGAAATTGAGGTCGAGAATTTCACAACAAATGTCTAGATATTCTTGTCGAAAACTAGGAACAGCCATTAATCGGTCGATCAATACTTTTTCGTCGTTATCGATAATGAGCGGAAAATTGGTACCACCAGGTCCGCCAGGTCCACCGCCACTTCCACCACCAGCAATATCATTGTAAATATTTTGACAAATATTATCCCAGTCATTGTTACAACAAAAATTATCTATTTCGATAACCTGTTGAAAAATGGGATCACTGGCTGGAAAAGGGCAAGAACCATTTAGAATCGTTTCGCAGTTTGCAGGATTGTCTTCAAAGTTTATTTGCTGGCAACTTACTTGCTCACAATTGTTACCATCGATCATTTTTGTTACCGTGAGGCAGACTTGAAAAGTACCTCCTTCCGCATAAGTATGACTCGGATTTTCTGCGGTGGAAGTATTCGAATCGCCAAAAGTCCAGCTGTAGCTATCTAAGTTGGCAGGCGTAGAAATATTAGTAAAATCGACTTGAAAGGTAGCGAAGTTGAGCGTTGCCGTAAATTTGGCTTGGATCGGACAAAGGGAATCTAATGGAGGATCAGGATTCCCTTCGCTAGATAAGTTTCCTCCCATCGCTAGGTTATAATCCCAAGGAATCCAGATAAACTGATCGGTATCTGGTGCGTGATAAAGGTAAAAGTTTCGACCGTGCTCGAGGTAAGAGTCCCAATTGTCAGTCATGACATCAATGGCAAGTACATTTAGGTAATGAGATACATCAAAGACCTCTTCAATACGGTTAGGAAAATCACTATCCGTGCTGTTATTGATGACATCAACCAGTTCGATGAATTCACTCCAGTCGTTCTCCGTTTTATTGGTTTTCAATTCAAAAGAGTAATCACTTGGATCACTACCGACCCAACTTAAGTCGGAGTTTCCAGTATTTTTAAAAAGATTACCATCGCCATCCGCAAAGTTTGATTTCAAAAAAGTTTTATCGATTTGTTCGGTAATGGCGTAAATTCCCCAATAAGCATCATTTAAGTACAATCTGCAAAAAGTAACTCTTGGTGCTTTGACACCTGCTTCTCGCATCATGTTGTAGCACAGATAATCCCGTTGGAACCCTGGATCACCGACACCATTATGAAGATTGAATTTTTTCAAGCCATCATAGTTTTGACCGGAGACATATTCATTAAGGTCAATTTTCAGTGATTTTTTAAAAGCATTGGAAGAAAAATGAGAAGAAAAACCTTTTTGTCGGACACCAATGCTATCGACAACTTGACCATCTACCTCAATTAAGCCCATAAGGTATGGAATATCTCCTCCTCCGTTGATCGTTGGTCCGAAGGTTTCGTAATTAAAAGTCAAAGTATCCCAAAAGTTGACGTCAGGAAAAGTAATCCTAATTTCGTGTAGAAAGGAACCATCGAAGAGTTGATCTCCATTATCTTGGGCCGTTAGGGTAGCAAAGCTTGTGCAAAAAAATAGGCTATAAAGTATAATTTTTTTCATAAAAAAGTTAGTGTACTGATAAATTGATGGTTAGTAGCATAAAGAATTGCGGTAACGAAAAAGGACAATATATTGACTTCCTGTAATCACTTCTAAGTGATTAGGTAACTGGAATAAAATTATTCCAAATTGTACTTATCTTGAAACTCTGGGCGGCTAAATTACACATCTGTATAAAGGATTTCGCTACTAAAGCGAATCAACCTTTGGTAAAGCTTATTATTAAAGACACTAAAAATATTGATTTCCCCTACGTGAGCGGCATATTTAAAAATGAATGCCTGCTAGATGACTAAAAGAATCCCTTTTAGTGGATTTTAATAAAAAAAGTTACTTTCTATCTTTAGGGAGTTTTCGTTGGAAGGATTTTCTAGTACGAGAAGAGATAGCCTTAAGTTGAGTACTCAAAATGCTATCGTAAGCCTCATCTATTGTAATGAAGCAATCTAAGAGGCAGATGCTATACGATCGTATCGCTAATTCATCGACGCTGAAGCCAACTCCTCCCCTTTTTCGTTCCTTGCGTTAGGCAGCTTCAAAAAAGTATGAAGTTAGCGTAAGATCTACTGCTAAGAAAGGTATTTGTTGATATAATCGTGTGCATCTTTCACCGTGTCAATATTTTCCACATCATCGTTAGATAAAGTGATGTTAAACCAATTCTCTAGCTTTAAGATCAAAAGCATAAGATCTATTGAATCTAGGTTCAGGTCATTTTTTAAACTGGTAGTAAGGCTGATGCTTCTCGGTGAGATACTCGCTTCCCAACTTACCATACTGATTACTCTATCTTGTATATTCATGTCGTAAAAATTAGCAGGATTTTTAGCTTTTCATGACAGATAACGTTTTTAGTCCTACAAAGGATGCTTGCAACGTATCTTTTTTTTTAAATAGCAGCAAAAAAAGCTTGGGAGGTACAAATAAACCTTATTCTTGGATGGGAATAGGGGAAGAATAAGTACTGGTAAAGCCAGAAAAAATACCATATCCTCCTTCAATATTATTGAATACAATGATAGGTTCGGACAAAGGATTTTCTTGGGCTTGAATGTGTCGATCAAGGGAACTATGGTATAAGTAATAAGCTCTAGAAACTGCTCTGAGTTCCACAATGACATTGCCGAGTAATTGCTCCTTTGAATTGAGTTGATAGCTAATGGTAAAGCTGAAAGACTGTGTTTGTCCGTCGAAACTACGGTCTTTAATTAATACTCCACCATTGAGATAAGGAACTGCCGGGCTATTATCTGTAGGTTCTTCTAGAAAAATAGGTCCAAAAGGTGGAAGTGTAATACGGGAGGTATCCATTACCGCATTGATTTCGTAAGAAATCGGTTCGAGGAAAAGATTGAGTTCATAGTAATTTTCTTGACTGGCAGGATCCTCGATGGTTGTTTTGACCGTAAAAGTATATTCTCGATCGTTGGCTATTGGATCGATACTTTGTAGTATTTTTTCTCGTACTCCAGTGATTTGTACTTTTGCTAAGTTAGCTTTTCTAGGAATAAGGTCGGTAGCTTCGATTGGATCGAGTTCGGGGGCTTCTACTTTCAGCGTATAGCTTTTATCTGGGCGAATACTTTTATTGCCCAGGTAATAAGAGGGAGATAAATCTTGGATGTAAGTTAAGCGTTCAAAAAATTGACCTTCTTCGTAAATATCGACTTTTGCATTTGTGATATTTTGATAATTGATTTCATCAAAAAGACCTTGGGTTTTAGAGACAATAACCTCGAAAGTTTGATCGGGGGAAAAAGTACTATTAATGACTAACTTCGGCGGCGGGCTTTGTAGCGACAAATCTACCTCCTCTTCGCAGGTACTCGAAGAGAGGATGACTAAAGTAAGTACTAGGAATGTCAACGTTCTAAACATCTCTTGCCTAAAGTTTAATTGAATATCCAAGATACGGAATAATTGGTAAAAGATTCACCTGAACAAAACTTAGTTGGGCGTTTTCTATATTCCTTCGCAGTCTATAGTATAAAGGATTCTGTTTGTTGTAAACGTTGTAAATGCCTGCATTGATATAATGCGTTGCCCAATTTCTGGTAATTTGCATATTTAAACCCAAGTCTAGTCGATGATAATGTGGCATCCTAAAGCCATTTTTAGCATCGTAAGTATAGATAGGGGTATTGTCGAAGAGGTATTTCCCGGTTGGTAAAGTCGTCGCTAATCCGGTACCGTAGACCCAAGTCGCGCTGGTGCTCAACCAACTGGTGAGTTGGTGATTAATTCCAGCTTTTAGATTATGTCGTCGATCGTATCGAAAAGGATAAGGTTCCCCAAAATTGATGTCCTCAAAGTCTCTGATTGACCAAGATAGTGTATAGTTGATCCAGCCCGTTGTCGTACCAGTTGTTTTTTCTAAAGCGCATTCTACGCCGTAAGCGGTGCCTTTACCGTTGGTGACTTTGTTTTCCCAGTTTTCTGCATTAAGCGTGAGCAGTGAAGTCCCTTCTTGGTAGGCGATAAGGTTGTCTAATTGTTTGTAGTAACTATCAGCACTAAAGTACCAGCCATTGGCGATTCGGTACCGGAAGCCTAATTCGTACAGGTTAGTTTGCTGCGGACCAATTTTATCGGTAGAAGGCACCCAAAGATCAGATGGTAGCCCAATGTTTGAACTCGTTAAGAGGTGGAAATATTGGGTCATTGCGCTGTAGGCTAAATTTACTTGCCAGCGTTTTTTAAATTGCATGGCAACGGATACTCTAGGCTGGAAGTTCAAGTAACTTTTTCCATCAGTTTGCAATCCAGCTAGATGAAAGCCATAATTAAGTGTTAGCCAAGAAGCAACTTTATATTCGTCTTCTAGGTAGCTGGAATATTGATAGGATACACTAGAGGAACTATCAGCAAGCGCATTATCAAACTCGAGTAATAAGGTGTCAAGTATAATCGTATTGGTGGTATTAAATAAACTTGCGGAGGGCTTGAATTCTTGTCTGCTTAGGCTTAAGCCAAAACGGATGTAATGTTTGACGGAAGGAATCCAATCAAAATCTATCTTAGCCGAATAGTCTTGTATTTGAGAATTGTACTGTGCTAACTGTACCAGTTGCCATTGTAGAATATCATTATCTAGAATGTCTTTTAAATCTGAAAAATTTCTCGATTCAAAATTAAATTTACTGAAAGTAAAAGAAGTATTCGCAAAAAGCTTATTGCTAAAAAGGTGGTTCCAGCGTAAAGATGCAATGGTATTTCCCCAAGTCAAGTTTTGCTCCAGCGTATCTTGAAAAGTGATAAAGTCGTTAAAATTGACGTTCCGCTGCGTCTGATCCTCGAAGACATCTTTACCTTTATATACACTTAAATATAAATGATCTTTGGAGCTAATCGCATAATTGATTTTTGCATTGATATCGTAGAAAAAATAGTTGATGCTACCCGTTTCTGATTTTTTTTCTTTTAAGCGTTGTGCAAAAGGTTGTGTAAAGGTATTGATCAACGAGCGGCGGGCAGTAATAAGAAAAGAACTTTTATTTTTAACGATTGGTCCTTCCACTAGTATTTTTGCGGCGGTAATTCCTAGTCCTGCTTTTACGCTGTATTTCTTCTGATTGCCTTCTTTGGTACGAATGTCGAACACCGAAGATAATCGCCCACCGTAACGTGCTGGAAAGTTTCCTTTGAATAAACGGGCGCTTTTAATGGCGTCAGCATTGAAGATGGAGAAAGCACCAATGGCATGCAAGGGATTATAAACGGGAACGCCATCTAACAAAATTAGATTTTGGTCGGCATTGCCCCCTCGGACGTGTATGCCACCAATACCATCGGCTCCGGATTGTATGCCTGGGAGTAGTTGAGCCATTCGCAGTACATCCGGTTCTCCTCCCAAACTAGGTAATTTTTTTAAAACATCTAAGGGAAGATTATCAGCCACCAAATCGGTCGGATTTGGTGCTTGTAGCGTATCATTTGCTCGGACAACAATCTCGGCGAGGGTGAGCGAAGGGCTGAGCGCAATGTTCAGATTTCGGTTTTGGGTTAAATCAAGGGAGCGGATAACCGTTTGATAACCGAGGTAAGAAAAATTGAGTTCTTGCACGCCTTCTAAAAGAGTAATGCTGTAAAAACCGTAGCTGTTTGAACTTGTTCCTTGGCTAATCGCACTCGTATAAATGTTGGCACCGATCAATTTTTCGCCACTTTCTCTATCTTGGATAAAGCCACTAATGGTATATGCTTTCTTTTCAATTTTTCGAAAAAGGACAATCTGTTTTCCAATGACTTTGAAGTCAAGTTTAGTATCTTTTAGCAGTTCTGCCAAAATGCTACGGATGCTGATATTCGTTTTCGTAAAGCTAATATTGGTAATGGGAGGAATGAGATCATTGCTAAAAGAAATATTGATTTTACTTTGTTGGCTTAGCTCGACTAAAGCTGTTTCTAAATTGGCTTGGCTCACCTGAAAATCTATTTTGGTATCCAATAGATTTTGCGCATAAGTACCATTGCAGAGTAGCACTACAAAAGCGATAGTAAGCCTAATATATTTCATATCTCTCAATAAGTCATCTCTATCACAAAGATAGGAGGAGTTGGAGCGAATAACGAACAACGACTCTAATACTTGAAGTATTAGAGTCGTTATCAATTTATTTTACTAGATCCTAAAGCTAAAGACTATTTACAGGAACCACCAACAAATTTGAATGATTTGACGTTTTTACGCTGAATTTTAATTTCAAAGGTAGTCTCTAAAGCGGTCCAAATATCTTCTAAGCTCGAGTTGTTAAACAAAGATGTATACCGGCAATTTTCAAGGTTGCTATCTTTCCAGTCGATCTCGATGCCGTAGTAATTTTCTAAATCAATCACTAACTCCGAAAATGGTGTTTTTCTAAAATTGAGTTCTTTAGACATCCATGCTAAGCTATTAAGAGATTGATTTTTTGTTGTCTTAAATGTTTTACGGTGGTGATCGTAAGTAGCTTTTTCGTTGGCAACGAGGTCTACCGATGCCTCCGTAGTGAGGTTTTCAAATCTGACTTTGCCTGTTTTTACGAGTACCGTGGTTGCTCCTTTTTCAGGATTAGCCGATACATTAAAAGAAGTACCGAGTACTTTAATTTTTGTTGCTGCCGTCTCGATGACGAAGTAGCGGCTAGATTCTTTTGCAACATCGAAAAAGGCTTCACCTTCTAATTTTACGACTCGTTGGTTAGAACCAAATTCTTTTAAATAAGTGAGGCGACTATGTTTATTCAACCAAACTTTACTGCCGTCTTCCATTTCAACAAATTGAGTTTTATCCGTCGAAGTCAGGGTAAGTTGCTGCTGATCAAAAAGATCGGAGGATGGCAGTCCATTCCAAAGACCGAGACCAAGCAAAATAGCAATACTAGCGGCAATGGCGTAGCGGTACAATTTGCGGGGAGAACGTGGTGTTTTATTGGAAATGGTAGACAATTTCGCTTTAGGCGTAAAAGGCTTAGGTTGACTTTCTGTAGCAACACGTTGACTTTCTGCTTGAATTCTTTTTTTCAATGCTAAGAGCGCAAAGTCGACATTGGGGGTAAAAGACTTCTCATAGTGTTCGCTGAGTTGCCAAGCTTGCTCCAAATCGGCGAAGGTTTTCTGATGATCAGAAGACGCGGCTAACCATTCGGTTAGTGCCAAATTTTCCTCGGTATTGATATTACCGGTGATTTTTTTGTGAATAAGTTGTATATACTTAGATTCTTGCATTTTATAATTCTTCTATAACTTATAAGGGTAGACACGAAAAAATCGCCTCTCCCCTATTCCGACTCGTATTTTTATTGCATTAAGATCAAAATAATAATTAGTAAGCCTGTTTTAGTGAAATTTTGAACTGCACTGCGCAGATTTTTTAGCGCTTTCGAGATCTGATTTTCTACTGTTTTGACTGAAATATCTAATTTTTCGGCGATTTGTTGGTAAGACATTGCCTCAAATCTGCTCAATAAGAATACTTGGCGACATCGTAGGGGGAGTTTTTCGATGGTGTCGGAAATATGTTTGCTCATCTCATCTCCTTCGAGCTGTTGAATTGCAGTCGTTTGTTTGCTTTCAAGGAAAGGCATACTTGGTTCTACGTCGGTGGTGGCTTTTTGATCACGAAGGTAATTGAGCGTTTTGTTGACAGCTGCTCTTTTGAGGTATGCTTTAACGGAGCTTTTGATCACGAGATTTTCTCTTTTTTTCCATAGCTCGAAGAATACATCTTGTACCAAATCCTCCGCCAAATTTTTGTCTGGTACAATTCTGTAAACGGCATTGCAGAGAAAGCTATAGTGCCTTCTGAAGAGCATATCAATTACCGTTTCCGCTTGCTGAGGAAGTAATTGAATAAGTGCTTTATCATCTAAATTAGGATCTACTTGCATGAAAATTTGGTCATCAAAGTCGTCAATAAGTATTTGCGTACTACCCTTAGAATCAGAGATTATATTTGGCAATAAAGACGCCCATGGAATAAGCCGCTAAGTTGGTCTTTACTTTTCCCTCGCGTTGTGTCATTTTGATATCAAAAATCGTTTTGTGAATCTCTTTGGCGGGAACCTTAATCGCTATTTTTTTACTTTGCATTTCCGTTAGCGCAAATTCTTGAATGAGTTTTTGTTGCAGGTTTCGCAACTCCTCCGTTAATTGAATTTCTTTTAAAGGCAGCAAATTGAATTTGATGCGATCTACTTTTCTACCTTTTTTGATTTCTTGGTAAGTGAAAGCCATGTCGGTCGTCGACAATTCTTTTTGTGCTTGAAGAATCACATTGCGTTTGAATAAATTGTAACTGCGGTATTTATCTTCTAAACCCAGTTTATATTTTAAATCATCCACTCGCGTAATGAAGAAACCAGTTGATTTGAACTGTTGTAGCATTTCATAAATCCGAATGGCATAGATTGATCTTAAACTGAGAATTTGCTTGAGTGGAAGAATTGTAAATTGCTCTTTGAGTTGGAGCAAATAAGGTTTTAGTTTAGGGTCAAAACACAATTCCATAATGCCTCTGCCCTCAAAGTATTCCGCACTCGATAGAATTGTAATTTGTAAAACTCCAGTAGGTTTCTTGATTTGGAAAACTTTACTGAGCAATCCTTCGGTCGCTATTTTGAGTTTTCCGTAAATTTGGGTGCTTTTGAGTTCTGCCGCTTCCAAAAAATCCCTTGCTCTAATCCGGTACGGTTTAAAGTCGATGTCATCAGGCTGTATTTTTGAGATCAGCATGAGGAGTACTTTTTTTTGCAAAGATGTCATTTCGTATCTTGCGTGGATAAGCGCATTCGATTGAATCGCTAGAGAGTTATCGAAGGTAGATGGATTTTGCATTTGGCAAATGTATAATAAAATTTTTATAAAGCTAACATCAAAAGCTAGTAATAGTGAACCCGTCTAGCTTTTCGCGCTCAATCCCTAGCTTTTTGTTTTGCATCTTGCCTTGTTTTCACGCTCATTTCCTAGCTTTTCGCGCTCATTTCCTAGCTTTTCACGCTCAATCCCTAGCCTTAAGGTGTTGTAACTCACTAATAGTGAGTGAGTTGTGGAGGTCTAAAAAAGACTTTAAAAAAGAAATTAAAATAACACGTTTTTAATGGAAATTTAAGGCTCACTTGGATCGCAGAATTGAGGGGAAAAACGAAAACGAATGCTTTGAATGCGAAATTTTACTTTGCGACACATTATGTTTATTTATTTATGATAGCTCAATTTGTAGCTTTTACTTATAAATCATTGTAAGTCAGTAAGTTATAGATTTACTTTGATTTTGATATTGCGCTCAATTCCTAGCTTTTAGGAAGTGAAAAGCTAGGAATTGAGTTATAGCTTATCTTTTAAAGCTAGTAAACCAGTTGATATTCAGTTCTTTAGCCGTAAGGAGCTAGGATTTAGGATGATATTGCGCTCAATTCCTAGCTTTTGACCCCAAATAGTGGAATTCTGCGCTCAATTTGTAGCTTTTGGGAAGTTATAACTGAACTATTTGCTCAATTTGTAGCTTTTAGCAGTTATAGCACTTTGCAGATAAAATAATTTGCTCGTTTCCTAGCTTTAAGTATTAGCACGTGCAACTTGTAACGTGACACGGGCTATCTTTTTTTCTTCCGATTATAAATGGCAATGAAGGTATTTACGAGTTCTTCATCGTTAACTGGTCGGAGATTTTCAAAATAATATTCCAGTGCTGTATTTAAAATATCAGCAATTGAAGCATCACTATGAATAGCAGCCACTTCTAGCTTAGCGCGATTCTCTGGCGTAATAGCCGTAGTTAAAGGCACTCGGCGATTTGAAGTTACCGGAACCACAGGAGAGACAGGTTGCTCTTCAATTGTTTTCCCCGTTACTTTAGCAATTACCTTATTAACTTCTTCGGGCGAAGGCAAACTTTGCGGTGGATCACTACTTTTTAAGTTTAAAAAACTTTCCGTTCTGGATTTTCTTTGCTTAGCCATTTGAGATTAGTTTTATGAATTCATTTAACCATACCGTGAAGTTCAATTTACCAGTATGATTCGTATCCTCATCGTACATACTAGTCAGGGTATCTACATCTTCAAAGATAGTGTAATTTCCAAGGCGGTTGACCATGAAGGATACCCCACCTTCTTTGAGGTGCTTAATCTCACTAATCAGCAAATCATTAACCTTGGAGCGCACGCGATACATATTGACGAAGCCTAGAATTTTCAGTTGTCGAGGAGAATCACTTCTCACTTCTTGCACTTCAAGTAAAAACTTCAAGTACTGCAAACTGGCATCTAAGTTAAAATTACCCGCTCGAAACGGAAGAAATAAGTAGTCGCAATACATGATTGCTTTAGTAATCTCTTGGTTTTCGATGGCAGCTTGGGTATCTAACTTTCCCGCGGTATCAATAAAAATAAGATCATATTCTTTGTCCAAAGCTTGAATCTGTTGCTGGAGTTCTTCAATCTCAAACTCCAATACCGTGTAAGGTACGGTAGTTTCTGTGCGATCTTCTAAGTCAAAGTTTCTGGCTTCGGCAATGCTTTTTTGCTTGTCATTGTCAATTACACACACTTTATAATTAAAGGGCGCCTGAGATAGTGCATTAGCACAGAGACAGGTTAAGGTAGTCTTCCCTACCCCACCTTTCTGATTTCCGAAAATAATTATTTTACTCATGCGGCGAATATATTGAATAAAGTTTGTAAAAATGCAGTTTGCGCGTGTAAAATGACATTTTACACGTTGCACGTGTAACGTGTAAAATGAAACGTGCTATTGTTCCGGGCGGTAGAAAAGCGATATAAGGCCTTTTTTTTTAATATGCACACAAATCTCTGTTTTTTGCCTAAAGAGTCCTTTAAATCGCTTAAAAGTATTTATTCTGGCAAGTTAGGATAATAGTTGAGTTGCGATATTGGCTTATCCCTGATTTATCGAAAGATTAAAGTAGTGTTCATTCACGTTGCACGTGCAACGTGAAGCATGAAATGTGACACGCTGTACGTGCTTAATTCAAATTATGCCTACTCTGAACATTGCTAAGCTACTTTTTTAGGATATTCCAAAGTCCGACCGCTCAAAAGT
>CALFBG010000265.1 GCA_937951685.1 uncultured Saprospiraceae bacterium
GCAAAGCGTTAGTAAATCATGGCAATGAATCCGTAGTACTGAATAGTTGTTTGAGTAAATTTTGTATACTTCGTAGTAAATCCGAGTAAGTGCTTATCAGTCTTTTTTTTGAGAAAAAAAGAATCTTCCGGTGGTTCAATACCAATACAAAGTAAATCACTTATTAAGTTTTGTCTTGGTATTTATGTGTTTTTCTTACGATTGTAAAAGGCTTTTGATCATAAAATCATACCTTAGTTAGGCTGACTGCGATGGTTCCTATTTTTACCAAAACGATAGCCGTCGCATCATTTGCTTACAAAAAATTAATGGGTACGATAATGTTGCTTTAAAACTACATTTACAATTAATTTATTGCCAAAAGCGCAAAAGCATTTTGTAGTTGTTCAAATAAAACCTTTATTTCAAGCACAAACATGGATTTAAATCATATACTTTTTCACCTCGGAGAAGCACGCGAAACTTACTTCAACGCCATCTCCCCTCCTATTATTCAGAGCAGCAATTTTGCGTTTCAGGATATTCAAAGTTTTCGTACGGCGATTACCAACGAAATGCAAAATCATATTTATACGCGAGGGAATAATCCCACCGTTGCTATTTTACGTAAGAAAGTTGCCGCGCTAGAACAGGCAGAAGATGCACTCGTTTTCAGCAGTGGTAGCGCTGCCATCGGAGCGGCTGTACTCGCCAACGTCAAAGCGGGAGCGCACGTAGTTTGTGTGCAATCGCCTTACAGTTGGACTTATAAATTACTCCATAGCTTTTTGGCGCGCTTCGACGTCAGTCATACTTTTGTGGATGGAACGGATCTTGCCAGCATCGAAGCCGCGATTCAAGAGCATACAACTTTGCTTTATTTGGAAAGTCCCAATTCAATTACATTTGAACTCCAAGATTTGGCAGCTTGTGCACAGCTCGCTAAAAAACACGGCATCGTTACGGCGATTGACAATAGTTACGCTTCTCCGATTTATCAAAATCCAATTGCGTTGGGGATCGACATTGTTATTCATTCTGGCACTAAATATTTGAATGGTCACTCGGATGTAGTTGTAGGCGTAGTATGTAGCAGCAAAGCCATGATTCAGAAAATCTTTGACCAAGAGTACATGATTCTTGGTGCGATTGTTTCGCCTTCGGATGCAGCTTTAGTCATTCGTGGTCTGAGAACCCTACCTTTGCGGATGCAGCGCAGTTTTGAATCTTGCCAGAAAATCGTCGCTTTTCTGGAACAGCACCCCAAAGTTGAAAAATTGATTTACCCTTTTGCGAAATCTTTCCCACAGTACGAATTGGCACAACGACAGATGCGCGGCGCGGGTGGTCTTTTCTCTATCCTCCTAAAAGTAGATAAGATCGAGCAAGTCGAAGCATTTTTTGATCGACTACAGCATTTTGCTTTTGCCGTTTCTTGGGGCGGACACGAATCCTTAGTCCTTCCTTTCTGTGCCTTGTACAATATTCCCGGTCGAGACGCACCGAGCATTCCTTGGAATTTGCTGCGTTTCTACATTGGCTTGGAAGACCCTGATTGGCTCATTGCGGATTTAGCACAAGCGCTGGAAGTTTTATAAAAGAACGTATATTTTAAACAAAAAAGAGCAGCACAATCTCGTCGTGCTGCTCGCTATGCGTAATACTTAGAAATCTACTTTCCCCTAAGCCGAAGCTTAAGGAACGATAGAAACTCCTTTTGTTGCCGTCCAAGAAACGGCTTCGTTATCGTAATACAAATACGCCGAAGAAGCATAAGCATTGTATACTCCTGGAATATCTGCTTTTAAGTCTAAACCAATTTTTTTAATCGCGGCGGGCATCAAGTTGATAAAGTGAAGTACTAATTTTCCATCAAACAGTTCGTAGTAATCTGCCATTGCCTGATCTTGAATTGCTTTGAGTTGCCAGCTCTGCAAACTCAAGCCTGCGGGAATGCCGATCTCCGCCATTGCATTTTCAAGCGTATCCTGCGTTGTGTTGCTCAGGGTAACATTCAATCGTACCGTTTCTCCCATCCGCAAGCGATCCATTTGGAGTTCCGTCGTTAAATGAACTTTGCAATCTTTTGGCACTAAAGGTTTCAAACTTTGATAGTTAAGTTCCAATTCAAAAGGAATCGCTTTTTTCGTATTTCCAAAAACAACTGCAAAATCTTCCTCGCCATCCAAGGCATATTGACTCAAACTATCAATCACGATCGCTTCCAAGTTATTACTCGAATAGTAATACGTCCCGATTCGTTTTGCTCCGGCATAAACCTTCATTTCTCCCGGCTGAATAACCGGTTCAAAAGTACTGCTATACTGCACTAAAGCTTTCAAAACTAAAATGGTAGATTGCGTCGACCCAAAACCAAATCGATTCTTTTGTTTTAATAAATAATCAACCGTTTGATCCAGCAGCGCACTCGGGGCAGTTTGTGCCTTCATCAAAGCCAATGCTACTAAAGCTGTCGTTTCCGTCGCAGTATAGCTTGGACTATTACTGCTAATGGTTCCTTTTGTCCCCAGCCAATATCCGCCGGACGCGCGTTGCTCCAATAAAATATTCATCAAAGTCGTCGCCCGTTCATCTTTCATCAAGTACAAGGCATTTGCCATTAGCGCTAAGCAATAACTATCTTTGGTAGCCAAAGCGTACTGGTAAGACTGCTCAATTTCTTTACTAATTTCCGCTCCAAATCCTGCTTCGCACATCGCCCAAATAATATACGCATCGCCCAAATTCGGCTTTCCGTTTCCAAAAGATCCTCTTTGGTGGCGCTTCCAACTCCCTTCTCCGTCTCTCCGACCCAAAAGCCAATTAACGGTTCGCTGAATCAGGCGAGGATCTACTTGAATCACTGCTTGCATATCTACAAATTCCATTAAACCATAAGCCGTCAATCCTTCGTGCGCAGGACCTTTTCCATACCAATCAAATCCACCATGCTGCACTTCAAAACCTAAAAGGCGCTCTTTTCCTTTTTGAATATATTCCAGTGCTCGCTGTTCTATTTTACGATGGTTTAAGTTTTTGCTTTTTAATAAATTATAGGCAAGAATATTGGGATAAGTTGTACTTGATGTTTGTTCAAAACAACCATGTGGCTGTCGCAACATTTTATCTAAAGTCGCAACAATTTCACCTAAGCGATTAGGATAGGCTTTGAGGCTTAGCTTTACCGTTCCCGCAATTGGGTTTTCAACTTTTAGCTTAAAGTGATTTTCCAACTCTGTTCCCGTAAGCACTTGATAAATAGGGTAACCGTATTGGTAGCCCTTTATCTCAGCTTGAAAAGTTTCGGCTTGCTCCGCAGTCGCATAACGTACAACAATCGCTCGATTGCCCCCTGCCCTAAAATCTTTCTTATCTCCCGATAAGCTAATTTTCACAAAAATAGTTTTACTCCCTTTCGCTGGCACAACGACCGAGTTTGGTAAGTCTTCCATCAATTCAAACTGAGGTGGCAATACTAGCGACAATCGACCTTGTACCAGTTTTTCGGTATGATTGGTCAAACTAACTGGCAATTGAAATTGATCGCCTTGCAAGGCACTGTAAGGTGCTTTCACTTGCATACTTATGGGCAATTGGGTGAAATATTTCTTTGTCGCATAAGCAATTTCACCTTGTTCCGACAAGCCTTCTAAGGTAATGCGAAAACTAGAAACCGCATCATTATTCCAAAAACTCAATTGCGCCTTTCCTTTTGCGTTTGTAGTAACCATCGGTGCCCAATGAATTGTAGTTCGATAATCCTTACGCGCATTCCGAGAAGCTTTGATCTTCTTGACTGGCGGTACGTAGAATTGTCTAACTTGCTGATAGATCGTTGGCTGTGGTCGAATAATTTTTCCAAGGTCAAAAGGAATGGTATACCAACAAGCTACTTTTTTACCCTCGTTCTTCGCGGGAACCCATTTAGGCATTTTACGAATTGCTTGGTTGTATTGCCAATTTTGAAAATAATGCCCCGTGGTATAGTGAATGTGTAATCGCGGATAACCAATTTGACCTTTTTTATTAACAAAAAACTGAAAAACAGCCTGTCCTTTATTTTGTCCCCGACGACCTCCTTTTTGTCCAAAGAAATGTTGCAAATACTCCATTAATTTTTCTTGTGCACAAGCTGCACGAGCCGCTGGATCTTTTAATGCTTCGCAGGATTTATCGTAAAAGCGCGGTGCTTCCTCCACAAAAGTATATACTTTTCTAGGCATCGCTGCGAGCTGTTCCTGCCATCTTTTCCGGCGAGGTCTAGGCTTTGAACTTTCGGCAATACTTCCTCGGATCGTAATACTTCCCGCGTCAAGATCACCCGCTCTTTTTCCAGTTGCTTGCTCGTAAGTAGGTACAAAATCACTCGCCGGTCCAGAAAGTTTACCCTGCTGAAAAGTAGGCGCCATCACCAAGGCTTCTCCTCCTCCAAAGGAAGCATCTAGCCCTCCCGTGATAACTTGTAATTGATCAATCTCAGACATTGGAATCAAATTGCCAGAGATACGAATCCCATCAAGAATATAAGTGCTCCCCATTCTGGATCCTTTGACGGTGACGGCTTCTCCATCATCTATACTAGTAACCCCTGCCACTTTCGCAGCGATACTATTGATATTACGGACGGGAAGATTCCTTATTGCTTCACTCGTAATCATCGCACCAGAAGTCGTATTATCTTGTTCGATCAAAGGAATCTTGTGACTGGTGACGACGATCTGATCAAGTGATACACCATCGTCCATCAACATTTCATCCTTTAGCAAAGCATTCTCGAGGAAAGATTCTTTTTTACCCGTCGTAGTGGGAAGAATGGTCGCATTAGGGAACTGATTCGAGGAACTTGATTCAACCAGCATCTCAGAAGTAGTTTCAAAGCGCTTTGTCGCAATCGTCGGGTTCGCTGAATCCTTTCCTTTAATCCTCAAATCAATTCGTAGTTTTTCTCCCGCTCCTAATTGAATTGAGCTTACCACATTCGTTTGATAATTCACCTGACTGACTTTCATTTTATAAACGCCTCCCGCAAGTTGATGAAAAGCGTAAGCACCCGTAGCTTGCGTATACATGAACCAACTTCGACCTTGCGAATCTGTTACTTCAACTTTACAACCAATCAGTGGCTTTTCCTGCGCGTCCATTATCAAACCTTCCAGAATGCCACTTTTATTCCCTAGGACTACGAATACGGTATCTGAGAAATTTAGAATATTGCTTTTCGCTAGTTGATAACCCTCCGCTTTCACTTCTACACTCGCAGACGACTGACTCAAATCTACTTTTGACAACTCAAAATTACCCATTGCATCTGTCTTTATCGCTTGCGCCGATTGACTTAGTTTTACCAAGGCGTTGGCGACGGGCTGCAAACGATCATTCACCACTTTTCCTCGAACGATGGCTTTTTCCAAAGGAAATTTTGCAGCCGCTAAAGGTATTCCAGCCGATACCTTTTCCCAAGAAAAACGACGCCAGCCATGCGTCATCATCAAAAGGTCTAAAGCCCGTGTCGCTTTTGACTCTGTAGCATCAAAATAAAAATTAGGTTCCTCTATTGCTCCTTTCAATTCACTTTCTAAAAGCAGACTAGCGAGTATGTGAGCTTGTTTATCATCAACAAATCCAAGCAGCTTATCGTCGGCTACTGAGACGGAGAAATTTCCCTGTACAGGAAGCCCTTGATCATCTTTTACGCTGATGTCAAGCGATACTTTTTCTCGTGGTGCGTACTGTTTCTTATCTAAAGCCAAATCAACCTGTAGCTTTCTTTGTGGATGCAAGAAAACCAAGCGTTCACATCGCGCTTGCTGTGCCGCGTCAAACAAAGTGAAGCGCGCAATTCCCATGGGAAAATCAGCGATGGGGATTTCCACATCCGTGCGATTGTTCACCGTTAAGGTTTTGGAAAAAAGAATACGATCTCCGGTTTGAGCAACCAGATGAACTTCTGATTCCTCCGAGCTTTGTACATGGAATAAAATACGTGTGGAGTTGGTGTCGGCTACTTGTAATGTAAATCCTGTGGGTAATATTTTTGGTAATGCGTAGCGTTTTTTAATCCCTTTGGGTTTAGTTATTTTAGCGTAATATTTAGTGGCTGTTTCGGATAGAAAACTAAAGCGTCCCATCCCATGATGGTAAGCACTGAAAGTTGAAACGGGTCGATCATTTTCATCAAAAACTAGACCTTCAATATCGCTCGGTTTACCAAATTCATTAGTTGCTTTGAAAGCAATCTGATTGTATTGTCCCTGAATTAAATCCCCACCTTCCGCAAAAAATTGCAACTCAATGCGCTGTAGCACAATCGGAATTGCACGAGAAATAGATTCGCGCTGACCTTGATAGTCAAAACTCACCGTTAGCAAACCATCACTTGTTTTCAAGTCTTCTGGTAAGCGAAATCGCAAAGCTGCCTTTCCAGTAAAGTCCGTGGTATCAATTTGTGTAGTAAAAGTTTTTCCCGCCAAACTAATGGTAAGGTCAAGGGGTAAGTACCGAACCGGAGCATTAGCCAAAGAAGTCAAATTCAAATTTGCAAGCACTTCTTCACCCGAACCGTAAGCTTTACGTGCAAATTCTAGTTCTCGATTTAGATTCGGTAAAACGGCTTTTTGTACTAAAATAGCTTTCTCAAAAAGCATTTCCGTATTTCTCATCCAATTCGTGTAGGCTTTGAGTTTGTAGCGACCACTCGCTAATTTTGCCGAAATTGCAAAACTTCCCGCTGCGTTGCCGTCCAACGCAAGTTGTGTATTCGTGGTGATCACGGTTCCTTTCGGACTGAGCAATTCCACGTAAACAATTTCGCTGAGGTCTTTGGTTTGTAATTGATTGGCATCCCGCAGATATAATTTATACCAAATCACCTCTCCGGGTTGGTAACTGGTTTTATCCAATTGCACATATATCTTTTCGGCACGTTGTTGTCCTGACCATTGAGACAACTGTTGCTGAAGCGCAAGTACAAAAGGATGCGTAGACCATTCAAATTGGACAAAAGCAAAAGAACTTAGGCTCAGGGTAACCAATAGAACGCCCGTGACGAAAAGGGTGTTAAACTTTTTCATTGCAAAAATTTAAGAGTAAAGAGTACTGTATTTTAGGCAGGATGGAATATTTGGGAATAATTAAAGCGAGCAAGCGCTTCCCTACAAGACTACATTTTCGATTTTCGTTTAATCATTTTTCGAAATACTAGTCCAATGTTTTTACCAAACTATACTACTAAGATGCGAGCGTTTTCCTTTTTGGTGGTTGAGCGGTATTTTTTTTGAATTTTAATGGGAAACATTTGTAAAAACCATCTTACCTATAAAGAAAACTTCGCCTGAGTAAAAACAAAAAACAATAATGAAATAGAATGTTTTTAAAATGAAATAATTTGTTTTTAATTAATTTTTGAAATATATTTGTAACGTACTTTATAACATGACAAATTGAATGGTAGAAGTTGTTTCAAAACTTCGTATGCTAAAATTTCACTTTGCTATTTTTCAAAATTCTTTTCCAATGAAAAAACAGCCCGTACATCGCCAATACAATTTCCCCGACGCGGATCTTTATTTACAGTGCATGGAACGCATCAAATATGCGCACCGAGACAAAAAAGGTTTTGAGCAATATGGCTACCAAACGGAGCGACTGCAAAAGTTCAAGGCGATGTGTGATAAATTTCGTGGGTTGCCCGACGATGATGAATTGGTTGGAGATCAAATGATCGTTACGGATAAAAAGTACGTGGCTAACGAAAAGCTCAAAACGGCGATTCGGAGTATTATGACACGCGTAGCGATTAAATACAGTAATCGTTCTGGGCGTTACCGCAAATTTGGAACCGCCAAGTTAGGTGATATGACGGATGCACAATTGCTCTTTTGTGGTCGGCGCGTCGCCAGAGTAGCTCGACAGCAAATTGATTTTTTGGCCGAAGTTGGTGTTAATGAAAATAGTATTAAACGGGTTACGGATGCTTGTCGCAATTTTGAAAATGCGCTCAATATCCAACAAGATAAAGTAGCAGATCGGGATATTGCCGTAGAACATCGCATCGTACAGGGCAATAAGTTGTACGAAGAACTGATCGTGCTTTGCAACATCGGTAAAGATATCTGGGCAGAATCGGACTTGGTTAAATATGAGAATTATGTGATTTACGAAAGTAATAATGATCAGAAGAAGGCAAGGAAGGAACGGGAACGGAAAGAGGAGTCGTAGGAGCTAATTTAGCTTAGCATTTATTGACTTTGGTCAGATAAAACGGCTTATCCTCACCAATAGTTATGTCGTCCTTTCAGAACTTTTGATGATGAGATTAGCTAGGACGATAGGACTTTATCCTAGTTAGATTTATACCATTCCTTCGGTTTTTTTGGGATTGATGGCAATTTATAGGATTGCCTAGCAGAACTCCTTTTCAAAACGATTTTGATCCGTTTAAACCCAACTTTACAAACAATTTCTAAGAAAAACAAAATTTACTTTTCCCAACTTAACTACTAAATCCCCTCCTTTACATATTTATTTGCCTAACAATTTATATCTTTGGTCAGATAACTAGCGCTAACTTACTTGTACGATCTATATGATATTTAAAGATAAAAAAAGCGAAGCACTCGGCGGCAATTATAAACTCAAAGGGTTAAAGGTTTTTGGTTCAAAAGAAAACCTTTATCACAATGTCAAAAAATACAGAAAAGTCTACGATGCTTCGGAGGCGCGATATATTTATTGTGAGTTGTCTTTTTTCAATAAACTTTTTGATGAAGTAGAGTGGACAACAGAAATCAACTTTATTTGCCAAGATCAAGTGACGGGTAAGGAAGTTTGTACCCTAAAGAAAAAACTGACCATTCCTAAAGATAAAAATATCGTTTATATCCGGGAAGGTTGGGGCACGCCCGAAGTTGGGTGGTGGCAGAAAGGACAGTACCGTTGGGAAGTTTTTATTGATGAACTCAACATCGGTGCAACGGACTTTTACATCTTCGACGGCGGACTCGTCAAGCCCAACGAAAATCCTTATTTTAATATCCAAGCCATCAAGCTTTTTGAGAGCACGAAAAATGGATTGCCCGTAGCCGAAAGAAATTACCTTAAAACCTTTTCGGCGATTACAGCCCGCTATGTCAACATTGAGATGACGCTGGAGAATCAGCTGACGGATACCGATTTTTTTCCACTGGAATTACAATTTAACTTCTACAACGACGCTGGTCAGCAAAAAGCATTTTTGACCTACTTTAAAGCCATTACCGATCAGCCCGCGACCATTCATCTGGATACGGGCTACGGAGCCAATACGCCAGGATACTGGTACGAAGATAAATACACCATCGAAGTGGTATTCATGGATCAACTTATTGCCGTGGTGCCCTTTGAAGTCGGTGAATTTGAAGAAGACCACGAAGGACCACTCCCCTTTTCTACCGATAAGGAAACCGATACGACCATTACTACGGGTACACAAAAACTTAGTTTTGAAGAAGCAAAAGCAGCCTTGGAAGAATTGATCGGATTAAAGTCCGTCAAAGCACAGATCAACGAACTAGCCAGTTATTTGCAGTTTTTGAAGGTGCGTAAGGAGAAAGGAATAGAAACGGAGCAAGGGTTCAATTTACATAGCATCTTTACCGGAAACCCCGGGACGGGAAAAACGACCGTCGCAAATATGCTCGGTCAAATTTACCACAGCTTAGATCTTTTGTCGCACGGAAAAGTGCTATCCGTAGGAAGAGCAGATTTGGTAGGAGAATTTATTGGTCAAACCGCGCCTAAGGTGAAAAAAGCCATCGAAAAAGCGAGAGGTGGAATTTTGTTTATTGATGAAGCTTATGCGCTGACCAATCGAGGGAACGATGGAAAAGATTTTGGGAAGGAAGTTATTGAGGTTTTATTGCAAGAATTATCGGACGGTCCGGGCGACTTATCTATTGTCTTTGCGGGTTATCCCAAAGAGATGCAGCATTTTCTCAATGCCAACCCCGGAATGGCTTCGCGGCTCAGAAATGTTGTCCATTTTCCAGATTACTCGCCCGATGAGCTGATGGAGATTGCTCAATTCACCGGAGAAAAACGAGCGGTCATCATCGGAGAAGATGCCAAAAAAATTATCCACAAAAAATTAGTAGAAGTCTATCGCAACCGAGATGCACAGTTTGGGAATGCGCGGTATATCAATGGAATCATCGAAGAAGCCAAACAAAACATGGCGCTCCGCTTGATGGCCAATCACCAAGATCTGAACGAATTGGATTCGCAGTCTTTATCGACAATTACCAAAGCGGACGTACAAAAAGTTTTCAAAACAGGTGCTGCCGAAAATATCCAACTCCCCATCGACGAAGCCTTGCTACAAGATGCACTTTCCCAACTCAAATCATTGGTAGGCCTAGAAAATATCAAGCGGGAGGTAGACGAAATGACCAAATTGATGCGCTATTACCGAGAAATAGGGAAAGACACCAAAAAAATCTTCTCGATTCATACCGTTTTCAAAGGAAATCCCGGAACGGGAAAAACGACGATTGCGCGCTTGTTGGTACAAATTTATAAAGCACTCGGCATTTTAGAGCGTGGTCATTTGGTGGAATGCGACCGCAAATCTTTGGTTGCGGGTTACGTTGGTCAGACGGCGATTAAGACCGGAGCAATGATTGACAAAGCAATGGGCGGCGGTTTATTTATCGACGAAGCTTACGCGCTTACGCAAGGTGGTGCCAATGATTTTGGACGAGAAGCGGTGGAAACGCTCTTGAAACGCATGGAAGATCATCGGGGCGAATTTATGGTTATTGTCGCAGGTTATCCGAAGGAAATGCGTACTTTTTTGGAGGCTAATCCGGGCTTGCTATCTCGTTTTGATAAACAATTTGAATTTAAAGATTACCAAGCAGAAGAGCTATTGTCGATTGCTAAAATTATGTTTGAAGCCGAAGAACTGTATCTCAACGAAGCGGCCGAAACCTACCTTAGCTCCTATATTCAGCGCCTCCTTGAGCACAAACACAAGTACTTTGGGAATGCACGTACTATTCGTAAAATTGTGGCAGAAAGTGTCCGAAAGCAAAACCTAAGAATGGCTTCGTTACCAACGGAGAAACGTACAGCTACTTTAATTCAGACCGTAGAAGCAGATGATATTAGTGATTTTAATTTGATGGAAGCGGAACTTGATTCCAAGAAAGGAATTGGTTTCCGCTAAGGAAAAATCGCGACAATATTATTCTTCGAATTCGAAGCTTTGCTCGGTAAAGACACCGTTTGTAACTTCATAAATTATCGAATCGGTAATAGGATGTTTGATTTGAAAATTAAACTGTCCCGATATTTTATTTTCACTACAGGCATCAATCCGTACTAGCCCTAGAAAACTCGCTTCGTTCATGAAAAGGCTGGGTTGCAACTGAAAATCTGCGCCGTTTTGGTAAAGAATGCCACCGTCTTCAAGCGAATAGTTTTCGTTGACGTGCGTTTCGTCGTACCCCCAGTAAGAATCGACACTCATGCAAGCTTGATCCAAAGCATCGCGCACATCGTTTACCCTTAACGTGAAAGCACTAGTATCTCCTTGCTTACTCGTGAGCGTTAGCACATTCGCAAAAACATTCGTAGATTTTTGTTGTCGTTTGATTTTGATGGAGAGCTCATCGGAATGCCAATCTACACCGTTAAGTTGACAACTAAAACGCGTAGCCACAGGTACCGGAGGATCATTATCTTTACAAGCCGTCAGTCCGCTCAATAAAAAGCCCAAGAAGAATAACTTAGCAAAATGGTGAAATCTTATTTCCATAATTTCCATAAAAAATGAATTAGGTACTAACTCAAAGCTAAGGATCTTACTCGAAACGAGCGGTACAATTTCAATTTATTACTGTTAGAGGCTTGACAATTAGTTTGGTAAGTACTAAAAATACTTTAGGAGTTATTTTAAAATAGGATTACCGTCTCTTTTTACTACGTTGTTTCGGACTATTCCATTCTTCCTTTTCGGCAAATTCTACAATTCGTTTCATGAATCCCATGATAGACATAAAGACCAAGTAACCGACCGTAACTACGATGTAAATCCAGCGGTAAGAGCCCGCATCGTTGATATTAATTCCCGAAATTAAATAAGCCGTCAGTCCCGAAATTACTGCCAAACCCATGAAGCACATCATCGAACGTCCCCAATATTTGTTCATATCCTTTGACGACAGACTTAGAATACTATTAAAAATGGCAAATAGCAACATAAAGGACGCGGAACACAACCACGGGAATCTTTCCGTGACGTCAATGAGACCAATGAGTTCTACAAATTTACCTAACAGCGTCAAAAATAAGGCAGCTACATAGACGGCAGAAGCTTGTAAAACAGGATCAATATTTTTTTCAAGAATCGAAGTAGAGGAAGATTTCATGTAGTATATTTAGTAAGTTGGTCTGTAATGTTAGTTCCTATTGCAAGCTTTTTGGAAAATCAATTCAATATTAGTTAATTAAACACATAAAAGTAGAAATGGTTATAAAAAGCCGTAGTTTTCCCGAATTAATTGAAAATTGTGGCGCGCGCCAAAAATATTATTCCTGAGAAATATTTTGGCGTATATTTAAATTAACTCCTGAATTGCTGAAAATGAAAAAAGTATTCTACCTATTATTACTTAGCTTTCTAGCTTGCAAAACCCCTGCTCCTACCAAATCAACGCCAATCCGTTGGAAGGTTGAACTGGAAAATCACCAAAGCAGGTTTACGATCAACTATGTGGAAATACCAAGCGATAGTCTCGTGTACCAAGACTTGATTCGCCGAAAAAAATCGCCGGCCTGCGCGAAGCTTTTAGCTTATGCCTCAACGGATTTACGACTCTTAAGTTTGTACAATAATAATACAGATTTTCAAGTTCACCCATATCGATCTTGTCGCGCACTCAAGCAAGGCGATTCCCTTTTCTTATCTTTCAATTTTTCGCCTTTTGGAGCCTCGAAGTTTACTTATTTTACAAATAAAGAAGTAACGATCAAGGTACACCAGGGGAAATTTGACCTTGATATCACTCATACAAGCGATGCGAGCTCGGGCTATATCAAAGATGGTCGTTTCGTTTTTAATCCTTTACCAAAAAGCGACATTAGGAAAGCAAATTTGAGCCTAGAACGCCACCATTTTGTCGTTGGAGATACCATCAAAGGATATCTTAAAGTGCAGTCTACGCTATCTCCCCGAAAAAAGGGCTCCCAAAAAGAAATTTTAAAAGGCAGCTTCCGTGTCATTGTAGAAGATGCGGAGGACTATTGTAAACTATAACTGATCACAATGAAATCTATTACTCCTGCGCGTTCAACCACGCTTCCGCTTCGTCGACGTACCAGTTACGCGTAAAGTTTGGCGCAGTGACAATTTGTTTGAAATGAAAACTTGCGGTGTCCAACTTGCCTTTTCGACCGTAATAAGTGCCTAGGTAAAGATGCGCATAAGGATTATCGGCTTGTTGCTGCAAAATTTGTTTTCCGAGCCGTTCTATTTTATCATCAAAATCATTCACCGGAGCTAAGTCTAAATAAAAAACCAAGTCTTTTAAAAAGCTGAGGTTGTGCAAAAGAGAAAGCCCACCGTAAGTCCTTTCGTCAGGATATTTTTGGAAGACTCGCTTTAGTAAAGCCTTACTCGTATCCATCCTCGCAGGTTCATACCGCGCCAAAAAACTTTCGGCTAAGGCTTGCGCCAAAACGATTTTCCTTAGCAATTTAGGATGCGTACTTTCTGCAAAATTAATTGTCGAAGGACTTGGTAAAAGGGCTATGTCAGTCGCCGTCAGTAAATAGTTTTTTAAAAAGCTTAACGCAAATAGCGAAGTCCCCACGTCTCCATAAATTAAGCGAGCCGGATCGCTCATCAAGTTGTTATTAGCCAATAAAATTAAAGTAAGATTTTGTGCCGGAACTTTCAATAAAAGACTAGCATAGCCATCGTACTGGCCATAAGCCCAAACAATTGACAGCCCTTCAAGTTGTTGGGTAAAAATACCGTAACCATAGGGTAAGTTTTCTTGGGAAGCAGTAAACATTTTCGTTTTCGTTCCTTCGATCAGCAAACTATTCTCGTCTAATGCAGTGCTAAATCGTAGCAAATCTCGCGCGGTAGACACCACGCCCGCCGAAGCGGAATAGCCATACTCAATCGGACCAGCTTTAGTTTCACCTTCCCAGAGATAAGGTGCTGCTAATTTTAAATTAGTAGTAGTTGCCGCTTTCGTTAGCAGAACCGTTTCCTTTAAAACTAAGGGTTGAAATATGGCTTCTTGCAATAAATTTTTAAAGGATTTCCCCGTTGCTTTTTCTAAAATCTCCGTCAGTAAACTAAACCTTGAACTGTAGTAAAAATGCTTTCCTACCGCTCCTTGGGAAGTATGCGAAAGCAGGTGCTTAATCAGAATGGAATCGCCTAAATTAGACTTTGACAGATACTTATTCGCAGGATCTTCTAATTGAAAAAATCCTTGCTCCGCTAAATTCAACGTTACTACTCCGGCGAATACTTTCGTGATAGAAGCAATAGGAAATGCCGTGGCCGAATCAACTTTTATTTGTTTTTCTTGATCCGAAAAACCAAGATAGTCCTCGTAAACAATTTGCCCGTTTTGCGCAACAATTGCCGCCATTCCGGGGATTTTAAAATAGTTTTTTAGCATCCTCAATTCTGTGCTAAATTGTTGCGTAGCTGCGCTGAGGGATTTCGTTGGGGCATGACAACTTAAGCCTAAGCTCAACAAACCCACAAAAAGAATAGCTAGCAGTTGAGATTTCATAGATCGTAAAGTTTATTTAAAAATAGCAACGGCGCGTACGGGCGATCCTGTCCCCCCTCTAATTTTCAAAGGTAAACCGATAAATTGAAACCTTCCTCGCCCCAGTAAAGCCTCTAAATTTACTAAATTTTCGTAGTGGGTAAAATTGAGTCGACCACAAACTTTATGCACCGCTTTGTTGGAAATGCCGGGCACGCCGGGAGACATCGTTTCCACACCAAAAGCTGCAATTCCTTGCTCTCCTAGCCATTCCGCAGCAGCAGCGGTAATCCCCGGACCTTTGCCCCAATTTTCAGTACCAAAATGCTTTTGATAATGATTGGTGCAAAGTAAAACCGTATCTCCTTTTTTGATTTCAAGTTGTGCGGCTGCGATACTTTTTTGTAGTGCTGTCGTGTCGATCAAGGCTTGCAATCCCTTATGACGAAAATCAAGACAAATGCCTTCCGTATAAAAACTAGACAGCGGCATTTTATCAATGGACTGATCGGCGTATTGCTTATCCATGTGGTTGATGGCATCGACGTGCGTTCCAGTGTGTTCGCCCATTTCTAGTTTGTAAACACTCGGCGTGGAATGCGTAGGATTTTCAATTCCCTCCCATGCTTCGTGTGTATTATGTACAGATATTTTTACTTCCGGCAAACTTTTGTACACAGGCATTCCGGCGTAGATTTCTTGGCTAAGATCGATGATTTCGGTCATGATTGATTATTTTTAAATAAAAAGAACTTGCTAAAAGCTTCGTTTTATCCTTCCGTAGCTTATCGTGCTCAACGTAAATTTTGAACTTAAAATTCAAATCCGCTTCCATTTACTATTTTGTAGCTAAATCTTAGTCTTGCGCTTTACAGAATCGCTTGCCAAGGCACTTCCTTTTGTGCCCCGATTAGGCTATCTTTGTTACTTGAATAGCGTACAGCATTGGAGACACCCGTGATGGACTGATCTAAGGTAAAACAATTTTGTCTTCTCCCTGTTTTATTGTTCAGTTTTAGCACAAGCTGCCATACATTTACATTTATAAGAATGTTATTTTAAAATAACGACTAAAGTCTAGTCCTTCGCGGACAACTTTTAACTAATAGCTACGATGAAAAAATATTACACATATTATTATCTATTGATGTTGCTACTCGGCAGTTTCACGACCAGTCAAGCACAAATAGAAATCTGGGCCATTCAAGGTACAGGATTTCTGACTCCTTACACGGGGGAGGTCGTTACTTGCGAGCAAAATATCGTAACGGCAGTAGATAATAGTTTTTTCTATTTACAAACACCAGATGAGCGGAGCGATAATAACGTCTTGACTTCGGATGGCATTCGGGTTTATCTCGGTCAAACGCCTACGGTTCAAGTTGGTGATTTAATTACGCTCAGTGGTACCGTTAGCGAGTATTTGAGTAATACTCAAATTACGAGTTCCAATGCACAAATTACGGTTCTTGCTGCTAATCAAGCCTTACCAACGGCAGTGCAATTGACAGCAGATTTTCCTTCTGGTGTGGCGGGCTCTGAGGGCGAGTTGGAACGCATAGAAGGTATGCGCGTGCAAGTGCCAGAAGCTCATATTTGTGGTGCTACTACCAGTAATTTTGCGCGCATCAAAGCCGGTCCTATACGTAGTTTTAGAGAAGCGGGTATTGCTTTTCCGGGTACGATTGGTTTGCCCGTTTGGGACAATAACCCAGAAGTTTTCTATTTTCAACCGGGTGGTTTTGGCACTTTCGCTTTTCCTACTATGGCGGGTGGTTTGCGGCTTAGCGCCGAAGGAGTATTCTACGAAGAACTCGGAGATTATATTCTCTTGCCCTATACTTACGACATCGAAGGTAGCTTTCCCATTCGATCGGTTAGAGACAAAATGAGTCAGGAATTAACAATTGGAAGTTTGAATGCTTACGTGCTAGATGAAGATGAAAATGACTACCAAGTCCGCCTTCGAAAAATGGCGCGCTACATTTTAAATCAACTCAAAAAGCCTGATGTGCTGGCCCTGCAAGAGGTAGAAAACATTGCCGTTTTAAATGACTTGATTGCGGAGATGCAATCCGTTGATCCGACGGTAGATTATACTAGTTTTTTAATGACTACCTCCAATAGTAACTTTCAAATTAACCCTGGTTTTTTGGTGAGTAGTGCCTTGCAAGACGTAACGGTGGTGCAATTAGGAAAAGAAGAGCAAGCTAGTTTTGGCGGTCGTTTACACGATCGAGCGCCATTTTTACTCTCTGCTCAAACGAATAGTCCAACGCCCGTAAGTATCAAAATTCTCAACCTTCACCTACGTTCTTTGAACGGCGTCAGTAGTTCGAGTGAAGTGCGAAAAAAGCGACAAGAACAAGCGATTTCGGTCGCCAAAATGGTACAAGCGCGGCAATCCGAAAATCTTATTGTCTTGGGAGATTTCAACGCTTTTCAATTCTCTGATGGCTACGTTGATGTGTATAACCAAATCTCTGGTCATCCCAGCGAAGGCGCTTCTTTACCGATTGAAGATATTGTAAGTCCACCAATGGTAGAAATCAGTGCTACCGTTGAACCTGCAGAACGCTACTCCTACGTTTTTCAAAATAATGCGCAGATGATCGACCATTGTTTGAGTACACAGCTGGAAGGCATGAACGTTGCTGGTTTTGAGTTTGCGCGGGGGAATGCGGATAATTCAAATAGTTATTTAGATGATCCAACCGTAGATTTCAGGGTTTCTGACCACGAGGGTTTTGTGCTTTTCTTAGGCTTAGAAACGGCTTTGCAAACGAATACGGTTGAGGCGACTACCTTACAACTCAATTATCCAAATCCTTTTCAGCATAATGATCGGATTCAGTTAAATTTAGCGCAAGCGGAAGTATTGGAAGTAGAGCTTATTGCTTTGGATGGAAGAACTGTTTTGCGACGATCTTTAGGGCAATTGGCGGCGGGAACGCACGAGCTGAGTTTGCCGAGTAACTTAGTTTCAGGGTTGTATTTATTGAAGTTGAGTGGGAAGGGATTGGTTAAGACCGAAAAGATTTTTATACAAGAGTAACCGTTTTCTACTGAGCCATAAGGTATTAAGCAAGCTCTTCAAACTTCGCCTTCGTCAAACACCAGCGCTTCACCGGCTGCTCAAAGTTTAGCGCGCCCGGTATCGTTACGTATTCTTTTTCAAAATCAAAGCCGATACGAGCTAAAGTTCGATTAGGTGCAGCATTTAAAGCGTAAGGTTCGCAGTAAATTCGTTGGAGTTGGAGGTTTTCGAAAAAGATGGCTAAAGATTTTTTTACTAATAAGCTACCAAGTCCTTTCTTTCTGGTTGTTTTTTGCCAGAGGTGTAAATGCAGATAGGCCTGATCACCAAAACTAATCTTATTGACGTTGCAATGACCGATTGCTTTTCCAGCGTGCAACCAAATGGTGGCGTAAGCCGTTTTTTGGCTGTAAGGCTGGGCAATTTGAGTAGTGAAGTTTTGCGCTAACTGAGCAGCAGTTGGCATTTTTTGTATATCCGCACCAAGACTATTTAGGTAAGCGGCATCGGCACTTTTCCAATACTGAACTAGAGCCTCAATATCATCAAGTTGGATTGCGCGCACGGATAGATCGGCAGCTTCCATCGCTTACGACTTTTGTTCGTCTACCAGTACGCCGTATAGATCGTAATCACTAGCTTCCGTTATTTTGACTTGTGCAAAATCTCCGACGCGGACAAAATGATCGGCGGCTTTGACGAGCACTTCGTTATCTACTTCGGGAGAATCTGCTTCCGTACGACCTACAAAATACTCCCCTTCTTTGCGATCAAAAAGAACGCGTAAGGTTTTACCGACTTTTGCTTGATTTTTTTGTAGCGAAATATCTTGCTGAATTTCCATCAACCGATTTGCACGCGCAGCTTTCGTTTCCGGATCAATGTCGTCTGCTAAAACGTGCGCCCGCGTATCTTCTTCGTGAGAATATTGGAAAACCCCTACCCGCTCAAATTCCATGTCTTCCACAAACTTGCAAAGCGTTTCAAATTCTTCTTCTGTCTCACCGGGGAAACCGACGAGTAAAGTGGTACGAATGGCAATGCCCGGTACTTTTTCACGCGCGGTAGCAATTAAGGCTTGTGTTTCTTCTAGTGTAATTTGTCGGCGCATTCGCTCCAAAACAGTATTACTAGCGTGCTGCAAAGGCATATCTAGGTAGTTAC
>CALFBG010000266.1 GCA_937951685.1 uncultured Saprospiraceae bacterium
GCGAAGTAAGCACCGATTCCGTACATCAAGGGCGGTTCACCGACAGCTTTAGATCTGAAAATTGCTAACTCGGAACCATCTGTTTTTAAAAATTCCACGTCAACCGTTTTAGGGACGGAATAAAGATCTGGGATTTTATAAGTTGAGAGCGCATTTGATAAGAGTTTTCCTTCTTCGTTGTACATCAATTCTTCCATGGTCATCCAACCTATTCCTTGAATCAAGCCACCTTCCGTTTGTCCGAGATCAATCATCCGATTCATACTGGCACCAAAGTCATGAACAATTTTTACGGCGTCAAATTCGTAAATACCGCGGACACAATCTAGCGTACAAGTAGTGATGGCAGTGCCGTAAACGTGGTAGGCGAAAGGATGTCCTTTTTCTTTCTTTTTATCAAAATGAATGACCGGCGTAGCGTAATGACCTTTGGCACTCAAATTAATTCTAGCTAAAAAAGCTTGTTGAATTAGTGCTTCCCAAGACCAATCAATTGCTTGGGTACCAAGTTGTATTTTTTCGTTATTTATTTTTAAAATAGCTTGTGGCTCCGCTGAAAATTGTTCGCACAAAAAATCTTGTAAGCGCAGGAGGATCGCTTGACAAGCTTGTGCCAGGGCTTTTCCGTTAAGGTCTGCGGTAGCACTGGCGGCAGAAGGAGACGTATTGGCGACGCGAGTCGTATTAGTCGATTCCAATTTAATTCTCTCTGGCTTAATGCCAAAAACTTGTGCAGCAACTTGTAGCATTTTGGTGTTAACGCCTTGTCCCATTTCAACGGCACCCGTACTGATTCCGACGCTTCCATCACTGTAAATGTGGACGAGTGCGCGTGCGTGATTCATCGGTGTATTGGTAAAAGAAATGCCAAAACAAATCGGCATTAAAGACAAGCCTTTTTTATGTAAAGTATTTTTTTGATTGAACTCATCAACCTCTGCTTGGAGTTGTGTGAGTTCATATTTTTGACTGGCTTGTTCCCAACAAGCGCGTGCTTCGCAGCCCGTCGCAATTTGCCCGTAAGGGAAAACATCTCCTTCTTTCAATAAATTCTCCCGTTGGATGTCCGCAGCATTTACACCAAGTGCATTCGCAGCGTGATGAATAGCGGCTTCAATGACAAACATTCCTTGTGGTCCTCCAAAACCTCGAAAAGCAGTATTGGGAGGTAAGTTGGTTCGACAACTATAAGCCGTTGCCAAAAAATTAGGAATAAAATAACTATTGTTGGCGTGAAATAAAGTTCGTTCTAGAATGGCAGGCGACAAATCTGCTGCGGCACCACCATTCTGAAAATAGCTTGCTTCGAAAGCTACGATTTTAAGATTTTCGTCTAAACCAATTTTATAATCTGAACGATAAGGATTACGCTTTCCCGTCATCCGCATATCTTCCATGCGATCTAAAATGTACTTCACTGGCTTTTGTAAAATAGAACAACCTAGCGCTGCCAAAACCGCCCAAGCTGTTGCTTGATCTTCTTTCCCTCCAAAACCACCACCTAAGCGAGTGACGTCCACTTCGACTTGATGCATTGCTAAACCTAATACTTTGGCAACGGTACGTTGAACCGCAGTTGGTCCCTGCGTAGAAGAAGCGATGCGAATGCTACCGTGTTCCATTGGATACGCATAGGCGCCTTGGGTTTCGATGTACAGATGTTCTTGCCCACCGGTGTCTGCTTGACCAGTGAAAATGTGACTTGCATTGGCGAATGCGGCGTCGACATCTCCTAAACGAAAAGAACGCGGGTCACTCAGTAACTCGCCTTGTGCGTGCGCGACTCTCGGATCGGTGATAATTTTTTTCGCTTGAATGCTGACTTCGATTGCTTTAACGGCGGCGTGTGCCTGTGCTTCGGATTGTGCAATGACCAACGCGATGGGTTGCCCTTGAAAATGTACTTCGTCTATGGCAAGTAAAGGCTCATCGGGAATGATGCCACCAATTTGATTTTCGCCGGGAATCGCTTCGTGCGTCAAAATACGGACAACGCCGGGCATCGAAAGCGCTTTACTAAGATTCAGCGCTTCAATGGTGCCATGGGCAATTGGAGAACCAAAAACACAGGCGTATAAGGTGCCTACCCGCACAGGAATGTCATCAACATAAATGGACTTGCCTTGGACGTGATTCGCAGCATCAATATTTTTCATACTTGCTTTGGTTGCGTTAGGAATATCTTTAGTCATCAGAGTATGATTTTAAACGAGCGTTCGCAGCTCAAGTTGTTCGGGGAAAAAGTGGAGAAAGTGAGCGTAGAAAAGTTGTCGCAACAACAAGCGCTTATAAGCAGCCGTGCCCCGCGCATCACTGATGGGCGAAATTTCTGCTTGGATTTGTTGATTGACCATTTTTAAGGTTGCTGCGTCAATCTTTTTTCCGATTAGTGCTTGCGAACTTTCCGCTAAATACTTTGGCGTAGGACCAACTCCTCCTGCGGAAAGGTGCGCGTGCTTTACAATTCCATGCTGCAGATTTAAACTACAAGCACTATTGACGCTCGCAATATCTAAATGCCGTCGTTTAGAAACTTTTTCAAAATTGAAGTAAGTTGTAGCAGCAGGGATTTCAAAAGCAATCGCTTCAATGTATTCGTCGGCCGCTTTATCGAGTTTTTTGTATCCGAGATAAAAATCCTTTAATTTAATCCAGCGTGTTTGGTTTTGTTTTTTTAATAAAATGCTACTATCTAAGGCTAGGAAAAAAATACTTAGGTCACCGATGGGGGAGGCATTAACCAAGTTCCCCGCGAGGGTTCCCATATTTCGGATTGGCGTTGAAGAAACCAACTTAAAATGCGTTTCGATTTGCGGAAAAATCTGTTTTATGAAAGGCGCATACTGGATGTCGTTTGCCGTTGCCATGGCGCCAATGATACACTGGTTTCCTTTCTGGTAAATTCTTTTTAAATTCGGTTGATCGAAGATATGGTGAATTTCTTTTTTGAGTAACGCTGCTGGTTGCTGTACGAAAAGATCTGTGCCACCACCGACGATGACTTGCGCATTTTCATCCGGCGTAGGAGGATTTGCTGCTTGTAAATTGCTCAGTCGTTCTTTGATCTGCGCGAAGTAAGTGGGAATGTATTTTTGTTCAATGAGCCAAGCAAGATTCTTCTCTACCGTCGTACTGGCTTTCCGTGCTGCAATTTTTTGGGCGGCTCGTTCTAAAGATTTATAACCGGTACAGCGGCAAATATTTCCATCAATGGCGGTGATGGCTTCTGCGTAAGATTGCCGTTTAGCGTCAAGCATAAATCCGGTAAAGGACATCACGAAACCGATGGTGCAAAAACCACATTGCGTGCCTCCGGTATCAACGATGGCGCGTTGGACGGGCGTCAGGTCTTCTTGGTTGATGCCTTCCACCGTGACGATATGTTTGCCCTGCGCGTTGCCGATTGGCATTAAGCAAGCAGTCATAGATTGGTAAGTAACTTGATCTTCGCCAAGTACGCCTACCAAAACGGTACAAGCGCCACAATCTCCTTCTCGACAACCGATCTTGGTGCCGACGAGATGTTGGTGATAGCGAATAAAATCTAAAACGGTCGTTCCCGAAGGGACATTCGTTTCTATGGTTTGTTGATTGAGTATAAATTTGATCACAAAAAAAGATTTAAACTATTTCTTATGGTTGTTATTGCTTACCGTAGTGCCGTGATGGTGTCACGATTGTATGACCAGATAAGCTTTAAGCATCCTTTTAATTGGTCGATTAGAAAGCCTTGTTGGATTAGACTGGACGTGTTGAGCCACTCAATCCGTAGCAAAGCGAAGCGTATACATTTGGTGTTTTAATTCGTCCGACGGTTCGTCAAATAAGAAGAAAATATAAACGGCTGCTTTTCCATCCGCAAAGAGCGTCAACATTTTGCAGTGCGTTTTATCGGAGAATTGTGTTTTGGGTTGAAAATAGACAATGGCTCCCCAGTCGGCATTATATTTTTCGATCAACTCTTTTTTGGGAATACCGTGTACGGCGATGGCTTGATCGATCGTATTGTCGGCGAGGGTATTAGCGATGGCTAAACAGGTGAGGTGCGGAACTTCATTTGCAGGAGCCGCTACTTCGGTAAATTGTTTGATTGAATACCGAATTTCGATGTCTCTTGAGGTAGATTGAATGGCGTATTCATAAGTATGAAACTCATTGGGGGCTACCGCCACGGGACGATATGCATTTTCGAGTGGCGCTACGTAATCCAGTTGAGCGGCTTGGAGTATTGCTTGGAACCGGGCAAAGTCTAAGGACTGTGCAGCGGAACACTGGAGGCTAATGCCGAAAATGAGTACGAGTAATTTTTTCTTCCACATATTTTATTGGGTTCTAAAGGAATTCATTTGGTCAGCAGAAAGTGGCATAAAAGCTTTACGAATTGATCTTTTTGTCTGCCGGCAGAGGCAGGTTTGAACAAAGAACGCTGCTTACTTGCGGGAATGCAAAGCCTTTCTCAACTGCTTTTAGAATTATTAAACAACGAAGTTGTTTAATAACTCCAAAAATGTTTACGAATTGATCTTTTTGCCCAACTTTTCAGCTTTTTCATCCTCCGTAGCGCTGCTACGAACTCCAAAAAGAGCTTCAATTTGAACAAAAACCTCTGCTTCTCAACTGCTTTTAGAATTATTAAACAACTTCAACTTCAGAATAAACGCTAAAGTATTTAAAAAGCTAATTCTTTTAGGAACAGTTTTACAATTGATGGTCCTCTTGGATGCTTCGCAGCCAATTTAAAATTTCTTTGGCAGCAGCGCTATTGTTTGCTTGGTTTTCTTTACCGTTTGTTTGTAAAAGAATACGATTAAAAACAGCTACCAAATTTCCATGCTGATCATAGCAGTGTGTATCACCGTTGTAATTTTCTTCGGGGTTGAATGCGTAGAAAGTCGATTGGGTAGTAGTAGTATCCATTTGGATCGTAGATAGTTTGCTAAGGTCTATTTTACCAATAAGTTTAAACTTTTCTACCAATTCGTCTAAATCAAGTTGCGTATGAGTTTGATCTGCGAGTGTATAAAGATTATCGAGTAAATGAGCACCGCATTGTTCCTCTTCGGGAATGGCTTTTGGATCTTGCAGACTTGTCGCATAGCTTTTAACATTGCCCCAACGATCAATAAACCAACCTTGATGTGCTTGCGTCTCTTCATTGAGGCTGGCGAAATGGAAAAGAATTGGACTGGTCGTATTTTTTTCTAAATATTCAGCGGGACTAATTTCTCGTACTGGACTGGCGGTCTCTTCTTGATGGCAAGCAGTAAATGCAAAAAAGAATGCTAAACCAAGTAATAGCTGATAGCTGTAAGATTTCATAATTCAAGATTTAAGTTGTCTAATAACTTACCTTCAAGTTAGCTATTTTTTCAGGAAAGTGAAACTACTCGGGCATAAACTATTACTTAATATCCTTCGATGACTTAGCTCTTTGAGAAGGACAAACTATTTAAAACAGCTCCAAATTGTCAAGAAGTGCATAAAAGTAAGCATTACAAATAGTAATATTGTACCTTTGTGTTGGAATAAGAAAGTAAAATTCGAAGGTAATATTTTCAGACTTAGTTAGTGTTATTTTCGGAAAAATATCTGGAGGATCCTTAGATTTTGGTACTTACTTGTAGCACATTTTCTAAGCAGGAAGTATTAAAACAACTTCTTAGTTAGCATAACTGAATTACGCATTAAATTAACGTATGGGAATTTTCAAAAAAGGAAGTAAAGTTTATAGTATTTTTGGGTTAAAATGTCCCCGTTGCCACGAAGGTAATCTTTTTGAAACGGGAACATTCGAATTTAAAGAACCCTTTGAAATGTCCAAGTCTTGCGCCGTCTGCAATCAAAATTTTGAACCAGAACCCGGCTTTTATTACGGTGCCATGTTTATTTCTTATATTTTCATGGGATGGTTCTGTATTGGGTTTGTTGGTATTTTGCATTGGGTACTCAAATGGAGTATTACGGCTTCGTTCATTACCTTGATTATCGTTAGTTTGCTCATGCTAGTCTGGTTATTTAGAACATCCCGTTCGATGTGGATCAACATTAACGTTGGCTATGACCCCAAAGCTGCGCAGCGCTAAATTGGTGGCTGTGGGGAGAAGCTGGTAGTTGTTTTGGGCATTAAATTTTGGCAAAGTATTCGTTTTATCAGCATAGATTTCAGCATAGACTTTAAACATAAAATGCTTCATAAAGTCTCTTGATGTGTGTCCAATAATTTCATTATTCAAGTACTTATTTAAAATGGCTTCTCCGTTAACGTTGCATCATGGAATATTCTAGCCCTCGTGGTAGAAACCTGTTAATTGTCTCTCTGATCGTTAGCATTGCTTTATTGATACTCAAGTTTTGGGCTTGGGCGCTTACGCATTCCAATACGATCATGACGGATGCGTTGGAGAGTATTGTCAATGTAATTGCGGGGATGTTGGTCCTTTTTAGTTATCTCTACGCACAACGTCCCAAAGATCGGAATCATCCCAACGGGCACGGAAAAATTGAATTTCTCTCTGCGGGTATTGAAGGTGGGCTCATTCTTTTTGCGGGAATTAGCATCATTGGCAAAGCGATTTACAACTATTACCATCCCATTGCCTTAGAAAAACTCGACCTTGGAATTGGCCTAATTTTTCTGACGGGGCTGATTAATCACGTCTTGGGTCATTTTTTAGCGCGACAAGCCGAAAAAGAAAATTCGCTTTCTATGTTGGCCAACAGCGAGCACCTAAAATCAGATGCTTATTCTTCCTTTGCGATGGTTTTAGGCTTAGGGCTGATCTATTTCAGTCAATTAGATTGGATCGATAATTTAATGGCAATTGCCTTCGGAGTGATCATTTTATTAACTGGTTATCGCTTGATTCGTAAGGCGATTGCAGGCGTAATGGATGAAACGGATCCTCGGTTGGTACAAGATATCATCGCGAAAATTGAGCAGCAGCGACAAGAAAACTGGGTTGATATGCATAACTTTCGGCTGATTCAATACGGTACAAATTTACATATTGATTGTCATCTCACCTTACCATGGTATTTTGATACGAGAGCTTCTCACGACGAAGTCAAGCAATTTGAGGAATTGGTTGAAAATATTTGTGACCGCCCCGTAGAATTATTTATCCACGTTGACCCTTGTGAGCACTTTTCCTGCAAACTTTGCCAAAAAATAGATTGCTCGCAACGCCTCGCCGCCGCAGAAAAAAGAGTCAGTTGGACCGTTGAAAATGTGATTACAAATGAGAAGCATCTCTAGCCGTAATTCAACATACCGATCTGTTTGTTTTTGTTCAATCCTAATTCGTTAGCAAACACTCTGCTATTATTTCCCGCAAAGGGAAACCGTACCCTTACCGAAACAAACAAAGCGACTAAAGTATTCAATAAAAATATATGTTTTTAAATGCTTTGTACGTTGTAACCTGCAGCTTTCTTTTTTCGTATAGAGGAGCATGAAAACAGGTTTACGATTAAACAATAGATTGATATTAGTGCTATTTACATTTTTGCTAAGTATTGGATTTACGGCGGCTCAAAATGTAAAAATAGATAGCCTTACGCTGTTATTATCTGCTGCTCAGGAAGACACGGCTATGATCAAGGTTTTGAATGATATCAGTTGGGAATACCATCGATCGGATATCAAGCAGTGTTCTGTTTATGCACAACGGGCCTTAACGAAATCCATTGAGCAAGCTTATTTAAAAGGAGAAGGTCGCAGCTTGAATTTACTGGCAATCTATTATGCCAGTATGGGCAGACATGATTTAGCAATTGAAAAAA